>CAYUFA010000117.1:0-6148 GCA_964443845.1 uncultured Ectothiorhodospiraceae bacterium | reverse complement strand
ACACCGTTTTAGCTCTGCCTGTCCAGGCATCGGTAGTTGATGGCCTCCGACAAATGTCTCGCAGTGATCTGCTGTGATGCCTCCATGTCCGCAATCGTGCGCGCAAGTTTCAGGATGCGGTGGTATGCGCGTGCGGAGAGTTGCAGCTTTTCCATTGCACGTTGCAACAGCAATTTATCGGATTGATTCAGCGCACACGTGTCATCGATCAGTTGATGCGTGAGTTGACTGTTCAACGTGTGGTTGCGTTGTAATTGAATCTCGCGTGTTGCCATCACACGTTCACTGACGGCTGCACTACATTCACCACGCGGCCCGTTCATTTCTTCAAACGATAACCGTGGCACTTCCACGTGCATATCGATACGGTCGAGTAACGGTCCGGATATGCGATTACGGTATTTCTGGATCTGTTCACTGGTGCAATGACAGCGTCCGGACGGGTCGCCCAGCCAGCCGCAGTGGCAGGGATTCATCGCCGCAACCAGTTGAAACCGGGCCGGGAATTGCGCCTGGTGTGCGGCGCGGGAAATCATGATGTGCCCGGATTCCAGGGGTTCGCGCAGCACTTCCAGTACGCGCCGGTCGAATTCCGGCAGCTCGTCCAGAAACAACACACCGTGGTGTGCCAGCGAGATCTCGCCCGGTCGCGGGCTGGTGCCACCGCCGACCAGCGCCACGGCCGAGGCGGTGTGGTGCGGTGCGCGGAACGGGCGTTGCCGCCAGCGCGCCGGCTCCACCGGGAGTCCGGCCACGGAGCGGATCACGGCGCTTTCCAGTGCCTCGGCCTCGCTCATCGAAGGCAGGATGCCGGGCAGACGGGAGGCCAGCAGTGATTTGCCGGTTCCCGGGGGACCCAGCAGCAGCAGCGAGTGTCCGCCGCTGGCGGCGATCTCCAGGGCGCGACGGGCCAGCGGCTGCCCGCGCACGTCGGTGAGGTCCGCTGTATCGGCGCGTTGCGCAAGGCAGTCCTGTGCCGGTGCCGGCTCCAGTGGCCGGCTGCCGGCCAGATGCGCGGTGACCGCGAGCAGGTTCTGGCCGGTATATACGCAGGCGTCGCGCACCAGCGCGGCCTCGGTCATGTTGTCGCACGGAACCAGCAGGGCACGTTGCGCGCGCGTGGTGTGCAGTGCCATCGGCAGGATGCCCTGTACCGGGCGCAGTTCGCCGGACAGCGCCAGTTCACCGGCGAATTCATAGCGGTGCAGCTCATTGCCCGGGATCTGGCGGGTGGCGGCGAGGATGCCAAGCGCGATCGGCAGGTCGAAGCGTCCGCCTTCCTTGGGCAGGTCGGCCGGCGCGAGATTGACCGTGATGCGCCGCAGCGGGAACTCGAAGTTGCAGTTCAGCAGCGCGCCGCGTACACGGTCCCTGCTTTCCTTGACCGCGGCTTCCGGCAGACCGACGATGGAAAACGATGGCAGGCCGCTGGACAGGTGTACCTCGACCGTGACCAGCGGCGCTTCCATGCCGAGCCGCGCGCGGCTGTAGACGACGGCGAGAGACATGCACGAATCCTGGTGTCGGGTCCGGCCATCCTGGCAGTCTTAACGAAGCTACGGCAGCGGCCGGTGCCGTCAGGGGTTGCAGGAATCCGCACTGTCGCGCATGAGATGCGCTCCTACAACGGCTGGCGAGCCGGGTGCCGCGTAGGAGGAAATCGACCGGTCCCTTGCAATGGCTGTTATTTCCTACGGGCAACGAGTGAGGTGTAGGAGCGCATCTCATGCGCGACCTGCTGCAGTATGGCACCATGGAAAGGGAACCCCATGGCCGCAATCTGCGCAAGGGCCGCTACTCTGGTCCCGGCCGGGTATACCTGGTGACCTGCGTGGCACACCAGAGAGCCGGGCTTTTCTCCAGCCTCTATTGCGGGCGTATCGTGGTGCGACAGTTGATGCGCGCCGAATCCGCGAATTGGACGACGACGCTGGCTTACGTCGTCATGCCGGATCATTTGCACTGGTTGTTCGTGTTGACGGGAAATGTATCACTGGCTGATATCGTGGGGAACGTCAAACGACATTCATCCAGGGAAATCAGGAACAACCGCTGCGATGCCGGTCTTCGCGTCTGGCAGCGCGGCTTCCATGACCACGGATTGCGGAACGAGGAATCGTTGGTCGCGGTATCGCGTTACGTCATCACCAATCCGTTGCGCGCGGGGCTGGCGAAGCGGGTGGGAGATTACCCGTTATGGGATGCCGTATATCTCTGATGGAGACGGATGGTTCCGGTCACGCCTGAGATGCGCTCCTACAGAGGCTGACGAGCCGGATGCGGTCGCGCATGAGATGCGCTCCTACCGCTTTTGTTCCAGCTCGGCGACCTGCTGTTCCAGCGTTTCCAGTTTGGCGCGCGTGCGCGCCAGCACGCGGGCCTGCACGTCGAATTCCTCGCGGGTGACCAGGTCGAGGCGGGCGAAGGCACTCTGCAGCAGGGTGCGGATGTTTTTCTCCACGTCCTGCTGCATCGCTTTCACGCCGGCCGGGAGATTGTTGGTGATCTGGCGGGCCAGATCGTCGATGAACCGGGTGTTGAGCATGTCGCTACCTTAGTGGAATCCGCCCGGCAGCGTCCAGTCATTCCCTCCCGCACCCTGGACGGCCGGACGCGCCGCGGACCGGTCACTCGCAGGGCACCGCTGCATCTTTCCCGCCGGCGCGGGCCGGCATCCTGGCCCTTGCGGCTGCCTGGTGCACCAATTGTGAGCATACGCACCATAGTGGTGCTCTAATACTTGCCAAAGTGCTTATATTCCTGCCGCGAAATCCATATAACCAGCTGTTTATAAAAATAAAATAAATTTTGGCACGGAATCTGCTCTCCTCCGGGTGTATTCACCGAAAACCAGAGTTGCGTGGTTGTCATTGCACAGTGTTCAACCATTCACCTTCAGGAGACTTGAAATGATGAAGAAAACCTTGATTGCAACTGCACTGATGGCCGCAATCTCCACGACTGCCCTGGCCGACATCAGCGGCAACGTCGGGATGACCTCGGATTACGTGTTCCGCGGTATTTCCCAGACGGATAACCAGATGGCCATCCAGGGTGGCCTGGACTACGAGCATCCCAGCGGGCTCTACGTCGGTACCTGGGCTTCCAACGTCAGCTCGGATTTCTTTAACGGAACCGGCAACGATCCCCAGATCGAACTCGATCTGTATGGTGGCTATAAGGGCAAGGTAAACGACAACATCGGCTACGACGTCGGTTACATCCGCTACCAGTATCCCGGTTTCGATGACGCCAACACGAACGAGATCTACGTGAAGGGCAACTATGACAACTTATCTGCGTCCCTCAACTACTCGGACGAACTGGACTTCCTGCCGTCGTCCGAAAGTGCCTGGTACCTGGCAGCAGGTTACGACATGACGCTCCCGGTGGCTGATATCGGGCTGTCGGTGCATGTCGGCTACAGCTTCGGCGATGCGTTCGATGTGTCGGTCAACACTCCGGCGAAGTATGGACTTTCGAACAGCTACACCGACTGGAGCGTCGGCCTGTCGAAGTCGCTGATGGGGGTTGATCTCGGGCTCACGTACGTGGACAACAACATCGACAATGCAGATTGCAACATCAATATCTGCGATGCGAAGGTCGTCTTCAGCGTGTCCAAGTCACTTTAACCGACAGCGGCATGACCCGCCTCCCCCGGGGGGCGGGTCTTTACCAAAAGGAGTAGACAAACATGAAACTGGTAACTGCAATCATCAAGCCGTTCAAGCTGGATGATGTCCGTGAGGCCCTGTCGGAGATCGGTGTGCAGGGCATCACGGTGACCGAGGTGAAAGGCTTCGGACGTCAGAAGGGCCACACGGAACTCTACCGCGGCGCCGAGTACGTCGTGGATTTCCTGCCCAAGGTAAAAGTCGAGGCCGTGGTCAAGGCCGACATGACCGACAAGGTCATCGAGGCGATTACCAGGGCCGCCAACACCGGCAAGATCGGTGACGGCAAGATTTTCGTTTCCAACGTGGAACAGACCATCCGTATCCGCACCGGCGAGACCGGTCCGGACGCCTTGTGATCTCAACCCATCCAGATACAGAGGAGAGCATTATGTACAAGCAGATCAAAGGGCGTTCGGTCGCCCTGATGGTGGGATTGCTCGGCTTGCTGCCAGCCCTGGCATTCGCCGAGGACGCACCGACACTGAACTCCGGCGACACGGCCTGGATGCTGACATCCACCGCCCTGGTGCTGCTCATGACCATCCCGGGCCTGGCGCTGTTCTATGCCGGCATGGTGCGTTCCAAGAACGTGCTGTCCGTCATGATGCAGTGTTTCGCCATCACCGCGCTGGTCAGCGTGCTGTGGGCCATCGTCGCTTACAGCATCGCCTTTACCGATGGCGGTGGCATGAACGCCTACATGGGCGGCTTCAGCAAGGCCTTCCTGTCCGGGGTCGGCGTAGACACCCTGTCCGGGTCGATTCCCGAGACGGTGTTCATGACCTTCCAGATGACCTTCGCCATCATCACCCCGGCACTGGTCGTGGGTGCCTTTGCCGAGCGCATGAAGTTCTCGGCGATGCTCTGGTTCATGGGCCTGTGGCTGCTCGTGGTCTACGCCCCGATCTGTCACTGGGTCTGGGGTGGCGGCTGGCTGGGCAGCATGGGCGTGCTCGATTTCGCGGGCGGCACCGTGGTGCACATCAACGCCGGTATCGCAGGCCTGATGGCGGCCCTGGTCATGGGCAAGCGCAAGGGCTTCCCGGGCACCGCCATGCCGCCGCACAACCTCGGCTACACCGTGATGGGTGCGTCGATGCTGTGGGTCGGCTGGTTCGGGTTCAACGCGGGTTCCGAGCTGGCGGCTGACGGCACGGCCGGCATGGCCATGGCCGTGACCCAGATCGCGACCGCCACCGCCGCGCTGGCGTGGATGTTCGCGGAGTGGATGTCCCACGGCAAGCCCAGCGTGCTGGGTATCGCTTCCGGTGCGGTGGCCGGCCTGGTGGCCATCACCCCGGCCTCCGGTACTGCCGGACCGATGGGTGCGATTGCCATCGGTGCTGCCGCGGGTGTCGGCTGCTTCCTGGGTGCGACCAAGCTGAAGCGCGCCATGGGTTACGACGACTCGCTGGACGCCTTCGGTGTGCATGCCATTGGCGGCATCATCGGCGCGCTGCTGACCGGCGTGTTCGCCGACGCCAGCCTCGGCGGTGTCGGCCTGGCCGAAGGGATCACCATCGGCAAGCAGCTGGGTACCCAGCTGGTCGGCGTGGTTGCCACCCTGGTCTACACCGCGGTGGTCAGCTTCATCCTGCTCAAGATCATCGATGCGGTGATCGGCCTGCGCGTCAGCGAAGAGCAGGAAACCGAAGGCCTGGATCTCGCGCTGCACGACGAGCGGGGCTATATCCTGTAAACCCTCGACCGCGCAATCGCGGTGACTTGACGGGCGCTTCGGCGCCCGTTTTTTTTTGCAACCCGGGACTGTCTCCACTCACTATCCGCACCGTTCCGGTGCGCCCTCTGGTATCATTGCCGGCCAGTATCTGGCAGCCAGCGTAACCGGAGGAAAACAATGAAATTAGTGACTGCAATCATCAAACCCTTCAAGCTCGACGACGTACGCGAGGCCCTGTCGGAAATCGGTGTACAGGGGATCACCGTGACGGAAGTGAAGGGCTTTGGACGCCAGAAGGGACATACCGAACTGTACCGTGGCGCCGAGTACGTCGTGGATTTCCTGCCCAAGGTCAAGATCGAGATCGGCGTGCCGTCCGACAAGGTGGACGCGGTCATCGACGCCATCACCGGGGCGGCGAACACCGGCAAGATCGGCGATGGCAAGATCTTCGTCAGCAACCTGGAACAGACCATCCGCATCCGTACCGGCGAGACCGGACCGGATGCCCTCTGAATCCCGATAACACCAACCAGAGGGGAGATTTACCATGAGCCTTGTTGTCCTCAATCGGGCCCGCTACCTGCTGCCGGCGCTGGGCGCACTGCTGCCGGTCACGACGCAGGCCGCCGAAATCAACGGTGCCGATACCGCGTGGATCCTCACCTCCACCGTGCTCGTGCTGTTCATGACCATTCCCGGCCTGGCCCTGTTCTACGGCGGTCTGGTGCGCAGCAAGAACGTGCTGTCGATCCTGATGCAGTGTTTTGCCATTACCTGCATGGTT
>CAYUFA010000116.1:0-6149 GCA_964443845.1 uncultured Ectothiorhodospiraceae bacterium | reverse complement strand
GTCTATGTCACGCTTGGCTATCACCCGCTGAAAATGGCGCTGTCCCGATAGCCTGCCCGCAGCAAGGCCTGTCCTGGATGCTCACCCTTCCTGGCGCACCGCAAACCCTGCAACTCTGAATAGATTCTTTAACTTCAATGTGTTATATAACCCAACCGGTATGGGTCTGCATCCCGGGGCGGCGAACGCAAGCTGCGCCACGCGGTCAGAGTGCTAATACCAAGATACAATGCTGTAATTAAACATTTTTCTATATATTGAGTCATACCGGTCACGCCGCGCCCGATTTCGAACTGTTTTACAAGAGTATCTTTATGTCTGATATCGCACTGGAACAAACCCTGGATTTCGGTGATTACCTGTCTGCATTCCGCCGGCGGAGCAGCACGATATTGCTGGTTGCCGGGGTCGTCTTCCTGATCGGACTGATCATCGCCCTGGTCTGGCCACCCACCTACAAGGCCGCGGCCACGATCCTGATCGAGGAACAGGACATTCCGGCGGAACTGATCCAGTCCACCGTCACCAGCTACGCGGCACAGCGCATCCAGGTCATCAGCCAGCGCGTGATGTCACGCACCAACCTGCTGCAGATCATCAACAAATACAACCTGTATGAACGCGAGCGCAAGCTCAACCCGATCGAGGACGTACTGAGCAACATGCGGGATGACATCGGGGTGGACATGATCAACGCCAACGTCATGGACCCGCGCACCGGTCGGCCGACAGAAGCCACGATCGCCTTCACCGTAAGTTTCAACAGCGACTCACCGCAGGAGGCCCTGAAAGTCGCCAACGAACTGACCACGCTGTATCTGGACGAAAACGTGAAATCACGTACCGAGAAGGCCACCGAGACCTATGACTTCCTGACCGTGGAGTCGAAGCGCCTGAGCGACGAAATCGCCGGTCTTCAGAAGCAGCTGGCTGACTTCAAGGAAAAGAACATCAATACGCTTCCGGAAGTGCGCGATCTCAATACCCAGATCCTCGACCGCACACAACGGGATATCACCGATGTCGATACCCAGATTCGCGGACTGCAGGAACGAAAGGTCTACCTGGAAGGTCAGCTCGCACTGCTGGAACCCTACGGCAGCAATGACGCAACCAGCCCATCGGCACGTCTGGATGTATTACGAATTCAGTACATCAACCTGATCAGCCGATATTCACCGGATCATCCGGATGTGATCCGCACCAGAAACGAGATCCAGGCGCTGGAAAAGGAAACCGGCCAGCAGGCATCACGTGAGGAATTACAGGCACAACTGGTCGCTCTGCAGGGCCAGCTGGCAACGGCAAGCAAGAAATACACACCTGAACATCCGGATGTAAAGAGCCTGAAACGGCAAATCGCAAACCTGAAAGATCAGATCAGGCAGGCAGACTCCGCCGGCAATACAAAACGGCATGCCGCCGTTCCCGACAACCCGGCCTATGTCACCCTGAAATCCCAGCTGGAAGCCGCCAATACCGACATGCGCTCGTTACAGGCAAAACGCGCCCAGCTCGGCGACAAGGTAACCGATTATGAAAACCGGCTGGCACAGACACCCAGGTCGGAACAGGAATACGAGTCGATCCGCCTGAACCTGGACAATGCGACCCGGCGCTACCAGGAAATCAAGGCCAAGCAGATGACTGCGGGAGCGGCACAGGAAATGGAAAAGGAGCGCAAGGGCGAGAAATTCACCCTGATCGACCCGGCCATCCTGCCGGAAGAACCGGTCAGCCCGAACCGGGGAGCCATTATCTTCCTCAGCCTGGTACTGGCGCTGGGTGCCGGAGTGGGCTCTGCAGCCGTGCGCGAGAGCACGGACAAATCGGTACGCGGCAGCAAGGGAATGACCATGCTGCTGCAGGCAGCGCCGCTGGCGGTTATCCCGTACCTGACCAGCGAGGCGGAAACCAGTGCCAGGACACGCCGGCGACTCCTGGTCATTACAGCAGCGGTTGTCGGAGTGATCATCGCACTGCTGCTGGTCAACTACTTCGTCACCCCGCTCGACGTGATCTGGTTCAAGGGATTGCGCAAGGTGGACCTGATCATGGGGGACTGAGCATGACAACGCCACTTCCCCGGGCCCGCGCCTGGGCGCAGCGAACCCGGCCCGGAATCACCCGAAAGACTGTTATTTATCAAAATGTTGCATCCGCGCCAGGAACCGGGAGTGGCGTCTCGGGCAGCATCGGGTCAACCCCACCTCCGCAGCGCGGGACTGCCGTGGCACGACAACGGAACACCGGCGTTGCAGCCCCGTCGGGCAGATTGTCAGGTGCTTTGAACATGTACCAAGGACCAGTTCCCGGCAGCCTGTCTGCTGAATTATAAAGTCATTATACTCAACCCAGGTTGTCAACCGGATCACATCGTTATGGAACGCATCAAGCAGGCGCTGGAAAAAGCCCGGCAGGAACGCCAGACCCTGGCGGTCAACGAGGACGGTAGCATGTCTCGCCGGAGCGAGCCTGCCGGACTGGAGCAGGGCCAGCCCTGCACGGCCACGGTCAGCCTGGATGAGGCCAAATTACGGAAAAACCGCATCATCGCGACCATGCCACCGGGACCGTTCACGGAATCCTTCAACCTGCTGCGTACCCGTGTCCTGCAGGCATTCGGTGAACAGCACTGGAATACGCTGGGAATCACCAGTCCGGGAGGCAGTGCCGGGACCACGCTGACGGCAATCAACCTGGCGATCAGCATCACACGCGAAATCAACTATCATGTGTTGCTGGTCGATGCGAACCTGCAGCAACCGTGGATGCTGGATCATTTCGGACTGCCGCACCGCAAGGGTCTCAGCGATTACCTGCTCGACGATGTGCCGTTGTCCGAACTGCTGATCAGACCAGGGCTGGTTGACCGGCTCGAGGTGCTGCCCGGCGGCAAGCCGGTTGGCAATTCTTCCGAAATGCTCAGTTCCCCAAGGATGGCCCGGCTGGTCGAGGAAATGAAGTCACGCTATTCCGACCGGATCATCATCTTCGACCTGCCCGCGTTGATGACTTCCTCGGATGCGCTGGCATTCGCACCGCGCGTGGACGCGGTACTGCTGGTTGTCGAGGAAGGCGTCACGCAGCAGGAGGAACTCCGGCAGGTTGTTGACCTGCTGGGCAGCACGCATATCATCGGTACCGTACTCAACAAGGCGGACCGGGACAGCGGATCCCGTTAGTCGAATGTACAAGCAATTCTACCATCTGCAGGAAAAGCCCTTTACCCTGCTGCCGGACCCGGACTTCCTGTTCCTGAGCGACAAGCACCGCATGGCGCTGACGCTGCTGGAGTACGGATTGACGAACCAGGCCGGCTTCACGGTCATCAGCGGGGAAATCGGGGCCGGCAAGACCACGCTGATCCGGCACCTGCTCAACAACCTGGACCGGGAATTCACGGTCGGGCTGATCACCAACACCCACCGCTCGTTCGGCGAGTTGCTCGAGTGGATACTGCTGGCGTTCAACCTGGAACACAAGGGGATGAACAAGGTCGAGATGTACCAGCGGTTCATCGACTTCATCATCAGCGAATACGGCAAGAACCGGCGCACCGTCCTGATCGTGGACGAGGCGCAGAACATGGACGCCGAAACGCTCGAGGAACTGCGCATGCTCTCCAACATCAATGCCGACAAGGACCAGGCCCTGCAGATCGTCCTGTCCGGCCAGCGTGAGCTGCGTGACACGCTGCGCAAGCCCGAGCTGGTGCAGTTTGCCCAGCGCATCGCTGTCGACTACCACCTGGAACCGCTCTCGAAACCCGAGGTGGCGGGCTACGTGCGCCATCGCATGGAAGTGGCCGGCGGCGACCCGGACACCTTTACACCCGCTGCCTGTGCCGCGATCCAGCGCTACACCGGCGGTATTCCGCGCCTGATCAACCTGCTCTGCGATACGGCGCTGGTATACGGCTACGCGGAGCAGCGTCCCCGCATCGATGCACGGCTGGTGACCGAGGTGGCGCGCGAGAAACAGCAGGGTGGCATTTTCCCGGTTACCGTTCCCGCGGAACAGCTCCCGGAGGACGAGGAAAGCAACGAGGAAACGGTTGCGGTTGAGGACGAATCCGCCGCTGCGCAGCAGACACCGCAACCGGAAGCGGTCACGACGGCGGCTCCGGACACAACGCCGGTCACGGACACCACTCCGGCACCGGCCGTGGAGGAAGCACCGGCAGCCGTTGCCCGGGAAGCGGAAGCGCCCGCACCACCGCCCACCGAGAGCGAAATGAGCGATGCGGAATTCCGCTGGCTGCACGGCCAGACTAAAAAAAAACTGCGTCTGGCGGTGTGCGCCGCCGAGCCAAACTCAAGAGAGTACTTGTCCGGGTTGCTGGAAAACTCTGGTTTTGAAGTAATTGCACAATGCAGCCTCGACCCGCGGCAACTTGCACAGATCGATAGCGCCCGGCTCGACGTGCTCCTGATCGACCGTGACGAGACCACCCGCGAGCAGTCGGTACGGCTGGCCTGCGCGCTGCCGCACTGGCACGGTCCGGTGCTGTTTTACAACAGCCGCCACCGCTACAACCCCAGGGCCATGCGGCAGCTGGTCGCACAAATCCTGGCCCTGGACGAGCCCGCGCCACCGGCACGCACCGCCGCCAACCGGTAGCCCATGGCAAAACCCGTCATCCTCGTCGTCGGCGGGGCCGGCTACATCGGCTCCCACATGGTGCTGGACCTGCTGCGCGCGGGCTACCCGGTGGTCACCCTCGACAACCTGTCACGCGGGCATCGCGACCTGCTGCCGGGAGGCGACTTCGTGGAGGGAGACGTTGGCGACCGGAACACCCTGGCACAGGTATTTTCCCGCTACCCGGTCCGGGCGGTCATGCACTTCGCCGCACACTCGCTGGTAGGCGAATCCGTGCAGTACCCGCTGCTCTACTACCGCAACAACGTCGCGAACACGATCTCCCTGCTGGAAGCCATGCAGGATGCGGACGTACGGCACTTCATTTTTTCCTCGTCGGCCGCCGTGTACGGCGAACCGGCGCAGGTGCCGATCACGGAAGAGCAGCCCCCGCAACCGACCAACCCGTACGGGGCCACCAAGCTCGCGGTGGAACGGCTGCTGGCGGATTACAGCCAGGCCAGCGACCTGACCTACAGCGTGCTGCGCTATTTCAATGCCGCCGGCGCCGACGCCTCCGGCGCACCGGGCGAACGACACCACCCAGAAACCCACCTGATCCCGCTGGTCCTGCAGGTCGCCACCGGGCAGCGCGACGCGGTCCGGATCTTCGGCACCGATTACCCGACGCCGGACGGCACCTGCCTGCGCGACTACATACACGTGTCAGATCTGACCCGCGCGCACCTGCTGGCACTGGAGGCCCTGCTGGCCGGTGCCGGTAACTCCACCTACAACCTGGGCAACAGCACCGGGTACTCGGTCCGGCAGGTGATTGACGCGGCCCGCGCCATCACCGGGCACCTGATCCCGGCACAGGCCGCCGATCGCCGGGCCGGCGATCCCGCCGTGCTGATTGCGGATTCCGGCAGGATCCGCCGCGAGCTGGACTGGCAACCCGCCTGCGAGGACCTCGACTCCATCATCCGCACGGCCTGGGCCTGGCACCGGCGCGAGGCCGGGCTGCAGTGATCCCCGCGGGACTGCTGCACAGGGTGTGCCTGGTGCTGTCCGTTGCCTGGGCGGCAGTAATCTTTTACCTGTCCTCCAGATCCACCCTGCCGGTCCCGTCGCTGTTCCCCATGCAGGACAAGCTCATGCACATCGTCGCCTACGGGGTACTGGGTTTTCTGGTCAGTGGCGCACGGAGCCTGCCGTCATTGCCTGCCTCCGCAACCGGTTTCCTCTGGAAAAGCGTGCTCCTGTGCGGTCTGTACGGCCTGTCCGACGAGATTCACCAGGCCTTTGTCCCGGGACGTGATGCCGACGTATATGACCTGTGCGCCGATATCGCAGGCGCCCTGATCGGGACGCTGATCATGATCCGGCTGCTCCGGCACGCCACGCGCCTGCAGACTTCCTGAGCCGGGTAGCGCGGGATCGGCCGCGGCGACCCGCTTCTCCATCACCCCGCCTGCCCGGCAAGGGGACGGGGCAGCGCTGTCGGGTTTCACGGTGTTCAGCCCAACCTGCGATGCTGAGCCGGCCCTGGCCACTGCGCACCA
>CAYUFA010000115.1:0-6216 GCA_964443845.1 uncultured Ectothiorhodospiraceae bacterium | reverse complement strand
GCCCGCCCGCAGGCGCCGGATTACAGGAGACCGTTGCCAGACCTTTGACTATCATCAAGGTGGACTGATCATAAATTGTTGTACAGGTTAGGAATGATGACGAGCGAGCCAGGTATGCAGACACCGGCCGGTACGATCACCGAAGTGCACGGCCCGGTGGCGGTGATCCGTTGCGACTCGCTGCCGCCGCTGCGCCAGGCCCTGCGGGGCCGGATCGGTACGCAGGACTGCGTGTTCGAGGTCCACCAGCATCTCGACACCCGGCACGTGCGCGCCATCGCCCTGCACAGCAATGCCGGGCTGGCGCGCGGCACGCCGGTCTTCGATACCGGCGCCCCCCTGCACGTCCCGGTCGCACCGGACTGCCTCGGCCGCCTGCTCGACATCTTCGGCGCACCGCTCGACGGCGGCAGCGCACTCGCAACCACACACACCCGCGATATCCACAGCCGGCCGCCGCCGATCCACACCGCGCTGGACGTCGGGGCGGTGCTTGCGACCGGCATCAAGGCCATCGACCTGCTCTGCCCCTTCGTCAAGGGCGGCAAGACCGGGCTGTTCGGCGGCGCCGGTGTCGGCAAGACCGTGCTGATCATGGAATTCATGCACGCGGTGGCCACCCTCCACCAGGGCGTGTCGGTATTTGCCGGCGTGGGTGAGCGCATCCGCGAGGGGCATGAGCTGTGGCACGCCATCCGCGCCGCCGGCGTGCTGCCGCAAACCCTGATGGTATTCGGCCAGATGGATGAATCACCGGGCGTGCGCTTCCGCGTCGGGCTGACCGCACTGACCTACGCGGAGTACCTGCGCGACACCCTGCACAAGGAGGTGCTGTTCGTGATGGACAACATCTTCCGCTTCGTGCAGGCCGGCAGCGAGGTGTCCAGCCTGCTCGGACGCATGCCGGCGACGGTCGGTTACCAGCCCACCCTCACTACCGAGGTCGCGGAAATGCAGGACCGCATCCTGTCCACCCGCGACGGCGCCATCACCTCGGTACAGGCCGTGTACGTCCCGGCGGACGACATGACCGACCCCGCGGTCAGCGCCATCCTCAGCCACCTCGATACCAGCGTGATCCTGTCGCGCGACCAGGCCGGCAGGGGCATCTACCCGGCCGTCGACCCGCTGCAGTCGGCCAGCCGGCTGATGGGGCGCCATACCCTGGGCGACCGCCACTACGACATCGCGGAAGGCGTGCGCGAACACCTGGCGCGTTACCGTGAACTGGAAGACATCATCACCATGCTGGGCGTGGAGGAACTGTCCCCGCAGGACCGCTTGATCGTGATGCGCGCACGCAAGCTGCAGCGCTATCTCACGCAGCCGTTCTGGACCACGGCCGCGCACACCGGCATCCAGGGCGTGTCGGTACCGCTGGAAGACACGCTCCGGGACTGCGACGCGTTCCTGTCCGGCCGCTACGACGAGATACCGGAGAACAGCTGCTACATGCGCGGCACCATGGCGGAGCCCGGCGCATGAACAGCTTCACCCTGCGGCTGCAGGATGCCACCCGCACGCAGGAGATTCCCGGCGTGACCTCCTTCGTTGGTGAGGACGACTCCGGCAGTTTCGGTATCCTTGCCGGCCACGCGCGCCTGATGACGACGCTGCTCATCGGCCTGGCCCGGTTTCGCGGCACGGACGGCGACTGGCAGTACCTTGCCCTGCCCGGCGCCGTGCTGTACTTCCGCGACAACGTGCTGACGATCAGCACGCGCCGCTACCTGCTCGACCGCGACTATTCGCGCATCAGTGCCGACCTGGAGCAGCAATTGCTGGCGGAAGAGGAAAAACTGCACGACATGAAAGAAAGCCTGCACCGGCTGGAAAAGGAGGTGCTGCGCCACCTGTGGGAGGCCGGCCGCATGGCCGCCGGCACCGGGCAGGCGCCATGACCGCACCGCAGGATCTGCGCAGGCAGGTCGAGCGCCAGGCGCGGCGCATGAAAAAGGCCGAGCGCGAACGTCCGACGCTGGCCGGCCAGACGGTATACCTCGGCACGCTCGGCCTGTTGCTGGTGCTGCCGATCGTCGGCGGCGCCTACCTGGGCTACTGGCTGGACAGCCGCGCGGCGGATTATTCCATCCACTGGACCATCGGCCTGTTGCTTGCAGGCGTGGTGGTGGGTGTAATGAATGTCTATTTCTACACCCGGGAGTGAATGGCGTGAGTGGTAACGAACTGCAGATCACCGGTGTCTTCGCGCTCGGCCCGCTGGCCATTACCGGCACGGTGCTGACCACCTGGGTGATCATGGCCGGACTGGGATGCGCCGCCTGGCTGGTGTCCCGGCGCCTGCAGTTGCGGCCCGGCCCGCTGCAGACCGCGGTCGAGGGCGCGGTCGCCGCGATCGAGAATGCCATCACCGCGGTCGAACCGCTGCACGCGGGCGTCATCCTGCCGATGGTCGCCACGCTCTGGATCTTCATCGTCGTCGCCAACCTGGCCGGGCTGATTCCGGGCGTGCACTCGCCGACCCGCGACCTGTCGGCCACCGCCGCGCTGGCCTTCCTGGTGTTCCTCTCGGTGCACTGGTTCGGGATCCGCATCCAGGGCCTGAAAAACTACCTGCGCCACTACCTGTCGCCGAGCCCGCTGCTGCTGCCGTTTCACCTGGTCAGCGAAGTCACGCGCACCGTGGCGCTGGCGGTGCGCCTGTTCGGCAACATCATGAGCCTGGAAATGGCCGCGCTGCTGATCCTGCTGGTGGCCGGCCTGCTGGTGCCGGTACCGGTCCTGATGCTGCACATCGTGGAGGCGCTGGTGCAGGCCTACATCTTCGGTATGCTGGCACTGATCTACGTTGCCGGCGGCATCCAATCCCAACACCCGGAGTCATCCAAGGAGAACGACCGTGCCTGACCTTACCTCGTTTGTCACCACCTCGACGCTGGCCGCGACTCTCGGCATCGCCATCGGGGTCATGCTGCCCGCCATCGCCATGGGCTGGGCGATCAGCCGCGCACTCGATGCGCTGGCCCGGCAGCCGGAGGCGGAACGCTCCATCATGCGCACGCTGTTCATCGGCCTGGCCATGATCGAGTCGCTGGCCATCTACGTGCTGGTGATCGTGCTGATCGTGCTGTTCCGCAACCCGCTGCTCGAATACCTGCTGAAGTAGCCGGCCCATGCACCCGCCACCGACCGCCCCGCACCGGAGCACCGCACCGTGGAACTGAACTGGTCCACCTTCCTGCTGGAACTCGTCAACTTCCTGGTCCTGGTGTGGATCCTCAAGCGGTTCCTGTACAAGCCGGTGCTCGATATCATCGCGCGCCGGCGCGCGGGCATCGAGGCCACGCTGGCCGAAGCCGACGCCCGCCAGCAGGCCGCGCAACAACTGCAGGCGCAATACGAAGGCCGGCTGGACGAATGGGAGCAGGAGCGCCGCCAGGCACGCGACGCACTGGACGCGGAACTGGAACAGGAACGCGCACAGCGCCATACCGCCCTGCAGGCCGAACTGGAACAGGAACGCGCAAAGACGCGCATCACCCAGGCACGCCAGCAGGCCGACACCCTGCGCCAGTTCGAAACCGCTGCGCTGGCCCAGGCGGCCGGTTTCGCCACGCGCCTGCTGGAACAGACGGCCGGACCCGAACTGCACGCCCGCCTGGTCGAGCTGGTGACCAACGAACTGGAGCAGCTGCCGCCCGCCCGCATCTCGACCCTGCGCAACCGCATCGGCGCAGCGGACTCCGCCGCGGTGGTGAGCAGCGCCCTGCCGCTGACCGATGCGCAGCGGCAGGGTCTCGCCCGGGCCCTGGCCGCCGTGGCCGGCGACGCCACGGCCGCGCGCTTCGAGCACCTCCCGGAGCTGCTGGCCGGCGTACGCATCGAGCTGGGTGGCTGGGTACTGGGCGCCAACCTGCAGGACGAACTGCGCGCCTTCGCGGAGCTGGCGCATGAGTGACCCGGCGCCGCGCAGCCTGCTGGAACGCCAGGCCGAATGGCTCGGCCGCTACCGGCCGGGTCTGCGCGTCGGGGAACAGGGCCGCGTGCTGTCGGTCGGGGACGGCATCGCCTGGATCAGTGGCCTGCCGTCGGCCGGCATGGATGACATCCTCGAGCTCGAGGACGGCAGTCGCGCCATGGTATTCGACCTGGCCGCGGACCGCATCGGCGCGGTACTGTTACACGACACGGACGCGCTGTCCGCCGGCCTGCGCGTGCGGCGCACCGGCCAGGGGCTGGGGGTGCCGGCGGGCGCCGCCCTGCTCGGGCGCGTGATCGACCCGCTCGGCACGCCGCTCGACGGCGCGCCGCCCCCGGCGCAGACCGCCCGGCAGGCACTGGAGTCGCCGTCGCCCACCATCATCGAACGCGACTTCGTCAACCGACCGCTCTACACCGGGATCAAGATCATCGATACCCTGATCCCGATCGGCAAGGGACAGCGCCAGCTGTTGATCGGCGACGAGGGACTCGGGCGTAGCGCACTGGCGCTCGACACCGTGATCAACCAGCGCGGCCAGGACGTGCTGTGCATCTACGTGCTGATCGGGCAGAAACGCTCCACCGTGGTGAACACCATCGGCATCCTGCGCGGGTACGGCGCGCTGGACTACACCACCGTGGTGGTGGCCGAGGCCAGCAGCCTGCCCGGCCTGCAGCACCTGGCACCGTTTGCCGGTTGCGCGCTGGCGGAATTCTGGATGCGGCAGGGCCGCGACGTGCTGGTGGTCTACGACGATCTGTCCACGCACGCGCGCACCTACCGCGAACTGTCGCTGCTGCTGCGCCGACCCCCGGGGCGCGAGGCGTATCCTGGCGACATCTTCTCCGTGCACGCGCGACTGCTGGAGCGCGCCACCTGCCTGAATGCCGCGCACGGCGGCGGCAGCCTGACCGCCCTGCCCATCGTGGAAACGCGGCTGGGCGAGATCGCCGCCTACATCCCCACCAACCTGATCTCGATCACCGACGGCCAGATCTACCTCGACCAGCTCCTGTTCACCGCCGGGTTCCGCCCCGCCATCGACATCGGCCGCTCGGTCTCGCGCATCGGCGGCCTGGCCCAGCACCCGCGCATCAAGGCCGAGGCCGGGCGCATGAAACTCGACTACCTGCAGTTTCTCGAGCTGGAAGTGTTCACCCGCTTCGGCGCCCGTCTCGAGGCCTCGATGGAGGCCGCCATCCGGCGCGGCCGCCTGCTGCGCGAACTGCTCAAACAGGACCGGCTCTCCCCCCTGCCGGCCACCTTCCAGCTGGCCTGGCTGGTGGCGTTCAATGACAGCCTGTTCGATGGCGTCGAGCCGGCGGCGGTCGAACCGATGCTGGCCGGCCTGCTGCAACAGGTACAGCGCAGCAACCTCATGCTCGACAGCCCGCGCGCGGAATGGAGCGAGGCACTGGCCGGCTGGCTGGCGCGCGCGGCCGCGGACACGCCGCCATGACCCGACGCCACACGCTGGAGCGGCAGCGTGACAGCCTCAGCGAAATCCGCGAGATCATGAATTCCATGAAGACGCTGGCGTACATGGAAACGCGCAAACTGGCGCGTTTCCTCACGGCCCAGCAGGCCGCGCTGCAGACCATCGAGACCGTCGCGGCGGACTTTCTCGCCTGGCACCCCGGAGCGCTGCCGGGCACGGGCGGGGCCGCACGGGTCTGTCTGCTGATCGGCACCGAGCGCGGGTTTTGCGGTGACTTCAACCAGCGTCTGCTGCGCTTCCTCGGGACGGTGCAGGAAGCCGGCACGCTGCAACTGGTCGTCATCGGCCGCAAGCTGCAAATGCTGTTCGAAGGCGACGGGCGCGTGGTGACCCGGCTCGAGGGTGCCAGCGTGGCGGAGGAAGTCAGTCTCGTCCTCAACCGGTTGGCGCAGGAACTGGATACCCTGCAGCGGCGCTACGGCTCACTGGCGCTGTCCGCAGTCTGCCAGGACAGCGCGGGCGATATCCGCATGACTCAGCTGCTGCCCGCCTTCCGGCAAACCCCTGCGCAGTCCGAACCGGCCGGCTATGCGCCGGACCTGAACCTGGCACCCGCGGAATTCCTGTTCAATCTCACCGAGCAGTACGTGTTCACCGCACTGCACGAGCGGCTCTATACCTCGTTGATGGCGGAGAACCGCAACCGCGTGAATCATCTGGACGGCGCGGTGAAACACCTCGACGAAACCACCGGCGACCTGGCACGGCGCTGCAGCCAGTTACGCCAGGAAGAGATCATCGAGGAGATCGAGATCATCCTGCTGAGCACGGACGC
>CAYUFA010000114.1:0-6229 GCA_964443845.1 uncultured Ectothiorhodospiraceae bacterium | reverse complement strand
CCCACCATCATCGAGGACAACTGCTTCATCGGCGCACGCTCCGAGGTGGTCGAAGGCGTGATCGTCGAGGAAGGCTCGGTAATCTCGATGGGTGTCTACATCGGCCAGAGCACGCGCATCTACGATCGCGAGCGCGACGAGATCATCTACGGCCGCATCCCGGCCGGCTCCGTGGTGGTGTCCGGCAACCTGCCGTCGCAGGACGGCAGGTACAGCCTGTACTGCGCGGTAATCGTCAAGAAGGTCGATGAAAAGACCCGCAGCAAGGTCGGTATCAACGAACTGCTGCGCGACATCTGATGGAGCCGGCACAACATCCTGTTTCTGCCATGTCACGCATTCCCGTCATTGCGAGGAGCGCAACGACGCGCCAGTCTCGCAGGAATGGTGCCGCTGCACGGAGATCGCTGCGTCACTCCATCCCTCGCAACGACCACGGTTCTCTCCGGTTCCCGGGCAGCCGCCGATGACCACGCTGTACGGCATCCCCAACTGTGACACGGTCCGGAAGGCCCGCCACTGGCTCGAGGCACACGGTGTGGAATATACCTTTCACGATTTCCGCAGGGACGGTCTGACCCGCAAACAGTTGCAGGACTGGGAGCGCCGGCTGGGCTGGGAGAGCCTGCTGAACCGGCGCGGCACCACCTGGCGACGCCTGCCGGCACCGGTGCGCGACTCGGTCAACCGGACGGCGGCGCTGCAGCTCATGCTGGAACAGCCGGCCATCATCCGGCGCCCGGTGCTGGAACACGACAGCCGCCTGCGCGTGGGCTTCCGCGCCGACGAATACCGGGACCTGTTTGCATGAGCGACACGCTGCAGCTGGCCGAAGCCCTGATCGCCCGCAGGTCCGTCACCCCGGACGATGCCGGTTGCCAGGCACTGCTGGCGGCATGGCTGGAACCACTCGGCTTCAGCACTACGCACCTGCGCTTCGGGGAGGTCGACAACCTGTGGGCCCGGCACGGTACCGGCACACCGCTGTTCGTGTTCGCCGGCCACACCGACGTGGTCCCGCCGGGACCGCTGGAGGACTGGGCCAGCGACCCGTTCACGCCCACCTTGCGCGACGGCCTGCTGTTCGGCCGCGGCGCGGCGGACATGAAGAGCAGCATCGCCGCCATGGTCACCGCCTGCGCGCGTTTCCTGTCCGCGCAGCCGCTTCATCCCGGCTCCCTTGCCTTCCTGATCACCAGCGACGAGGAAGGTCCGTCGGTCGACGGCACCGTCAAGGTCGTCGAATGGCTGGAGGCCCGCGGGGAAAAGATCGACTGGTGCCTGGTCGGCGAACCGTCCTGCCGGAGCCGCGTGGGCGACACCATCAAGAACGGGCGCCGCGGTTCCCTGAATGCCGACCTGAAGGTCCATGGCCTGCAGGGACACGTGGCCTACCCGCAGCTGGCCGACAACCCCATCCACCGCATGCTCCCGGCACTGGCGGAACTGACCGCCGTGGTGTGGGACAACGGCAACGAGCATTTCCCGCCGACCAGCTTCCAGATCTCCAATATCCACGCCGGCGACGGCACGGTGAACGTCATCCCCGGCACGCTGGAGCTGCGCTGTAACTGGCGCTTTTCCACCGAGTCCAGCGCAGACGGCATCCGTGCGCGCACCCGCGAGATCCTGGACCGGCACGGGCTGCGCTATGACCTGGACTGGCACCTGTCCGGGCAACCCTTCCTGACCCCGGCCGGCCGGCTGGTCGACGCCACCCGTGCGGCCGTCAGCGCCGTTACCGGCATCGACACCGAGCTGTCCACTACCGGCGGCACCTCGGACGGTCGCTTCATCGCACCGGCCGGCGCCCAGGTGGTCGAACTCGGCCCGGTCAATGCCAGCATCCACAAGGTCAACGAGTGTGTCGACATCGGGGAACTGGAGCAACTATCGGTCATTTATGAGAATATACTCGTGAACCTGCTGACCTGAGGCCACCATGAACCCGTCACGCATCCGCGCACTGCCCGGCCTGTTCCTTGCCCTGCTGCTGGCGTGGCTGCTGGCGGCCTGCACGCCCGCACAACTCGTGGTGCGCAGTTCGCAGCCCCTGCTCGAAGGCGGCATCACGGCGATGAACCGCGAGACCGACCTGGCACTGGCACGCGCAGCCATGCCCGCCAACCTGAAAATGCTCGAAGGCATGCTGGTCAAGGATCCGCACAACCACACGTTGCGGCTGTACGCGGCCGAGGGGTTCTACGGCTACAGCTACGGGTTCGTCGAACCGGCAGACCCGCGGCGCGCCGCCACCCTGTACCGGCGCTGCTATGACCATGCCCGGCTGGCATTGCAGCAGGACGGTCTTGCCCTGGACCCTGCCGGCGCCGCACCGCAGGCGCTGCAGCAGGCCGTCGCGAAACTCGGCAAGCCGGCGGTGCCGGCGCTGTTCTGGACCGCGTCGTGTCTCGGCAAGTGGATCGACCTGAATCGCGACAAGGTGGCCGGCATCGCGGGTCTCGGCAATGCCGCCACCCTCATGCAGCGGGTAGTGGAACTGGACGACACGTTCTACCACGCCGGTCCGGACCTGTTTTTCGGGGCGTATTACGGTGGACGCCCACCACTGCTCGGAGGCGACTACGCCCGTTCCGGGCAGTACTTCCGCCGCGCGGCGGAAATCACCGGCAACCGGCTGCTGCTGGTCGACCTGTTCAAGGCGCAGTACCTGTACCGCCAGCAACTCGACCGCACCGGCTTCCAGCGTGCCCTGCAGCACGTGCTCGACACGCCGGCCGACCGCTACCCGGAACTCGCCCTGATCAACGCGATCGCCCGGGTACGCGCACGGCAGCTGTTGCAACACGAAGACGAGTGGTTCTGAACATGAGTCGCCCGCGTCTGCTACCGATCCTCCTGCTCGCCGCGCTGCTGGCGAGCGTCGCGCCGCTGCACGCCGAGCCGCAGTACGTCCTCAAGTTCGCCACACTGGCCCCGGACGGCACCACCTGGGTCCACTTGCTGGAGGAATGGGCAGACAAGGTGAAAACCGCAAGCCAGGGCCGGCTGGTGTTCCGCATCTACCCCGGCGGCGTGCAGGGCGACGAACCCGACGTGCTCAAGAAAATCCGTTTCGGCCAGCTCCAGGGCGGCGCGTTCACCGGCTACGGGATCGGACACATCTACTCGCCGGCACGCATCCTGGAAATGCCGTTTCTGTTCAACAACACCCAGGAAATCGATTATGTCCGCGCCCGGCTGATGCCGGAAATCGAGCAGGGCTTTCGCGACAACGGCTTCGAGATGATGGGCTGGATGGAAGTCGGGGATATCTACTTCTTCTCGCAAAAGCCCATCACTTCCGTCGCTGACCTGAAGAAATGCCGGATCTGGTACTGGCAGGGCGACCCGCTGAGCAAGGCCTTCTTCGATGCCAGCGGACTGGCCCCGGTACCGCTGTCGATCATCGACGTCTACACCAGCCTGTCCACCGGCATGATCGACACCGTGTACGCGCCGCCGCTGGGCGCCATCGCGCTGCAGTGGTTTGCCAGGACCCACTACATCACCGATGTCCCCATGGCCGATGGCATCGGTGCGCTGGTGGTATCGCGCAAGTTCTACCGTAACCTGCCGCAGGACCTGCAGAAGCTGCTCAAGCGCACCGGCGAGGAAACCGGTGCGCAACTGGTCGCGGCCACCCGCAAGGACAACGCGGAGGCCATGCAGCAGCTGCTTGACCGGGGTATGGTGCTGGTGAAGGACACGGAGGCACTGAAATCACAGCAGGTGCGTGACATCGCAGGAAAAGCCACGCAGTCCCTGATGGACAGCGGCTACCTGCCCGCGGACCTCGTCCACCGCGTGCAGGACTGGCTGCGGGAATACCGCGCGGGCGCCCGGCCGGATGCTGCGCCCTGAACCCGCCTGGGTAGCCACGCTGCGGCGCAGACTGGTCAGCCTGGCTACCTTCATGGCCGGCGGCGCCCTGTTGCTGTTGTTGCTGCTGGTCTTCGGCCAGGTGCTGTTGCGCAACTTCTTCGAGACCGGCATTCCCGCTGCCGACGTGCTGGCGCGCTACCTGGTGCTGTACGTGATGTTCTTCGGCGCGGCACTGGCCATCGAACAGAACCGCCATATCCGCGTGGACGTCATCGCGGCCTTCCTGGAGCATCACCACGTGCGCCGACTGCGGCCGGTCTTTCACCTGGTGTCCTGCGTGGTATGCGTACTGCTGGCCTGGGCCGCCATGCGCTTCTGGTACGACGACTGGGAAACCGTGGCCGCGCATGAACGCTGGGCCTCGGTGCTGGCCCTGATCACCCCGTTCGGCTTCGCCCTGCTGGCCGTGCACTTCCTGCTGGCCACGCTGTTCCCGCACGCCCCGAAAAAGGACGCCCCGTGATCGCGCTGCTGACCTTCACACTGGTGCTCCTGGCCCTGCTGGGCCTGCCCCTGTTCATTACACTCGCCGCCGGCAGCCTCGCGGCCACCTGGCTGTCCGGTCTCGACACCGCCCTGCTGGCCGTGGAACTGAACCGGCTGGCCTCCTCGCCGTTCCTGGCCGCGATCCCGCTGTTCACCCTCTCCGGTGTGGTGCTGGCCGCGGGTGGCGCACCGCAGCGCATGATCCACCTGTTCAACGCCCTGGTCGGCTGGCTGCCGGGTGGCACGGCCGCCGTGGCGCTGGCCTCGTGTGCCTTCTTCACGGCGTTCTCCGGCGCCTCGGGCGTGACCATCCTCGCGCTCGGCGGACTGATGATGCGGCTGCTGCTGCACGCCGGCTATAGCGAACGCTTCAACCTCGGCCTGCTGACCACTTCCGGTTCGCTCGGCCTGCTGTTCCCGCCCAGCCTGGCCATCCTGCTCTACGGCATCGTCGCCGGGGTGAGCATCGACCAGCTGTTCCTGGCCGGCATCGTCCCGGGTCTGCTGCTGATGGCAATGCTCGGGCTGTACTGCCTGTTCATCGGCGGGCGTGCGCATGTGCCGCGACACAGCTTCTCGCTGCAAACGCTGGGCCGGGAGGTGGTCCGCAATTTCTGGGACCTGCTGCTGCCGGTCGGAATCCTGGCCGGCATTTTCGGCGGCTTCGTCACCATCACCGAGGCCTCCGCGTGTACCGCTGTGTACGTCCTGCTGCTGGAAGGCGTGATCCACCGCGAGATCCACCTGCTGCGCGACCTGCCGCAGCTGCTCGGGGAAAGCGCGCTGCTGACCGGCAGCATCCTGATCATTCTCGGCGTGGCCATGGGCCTGACCAACCTGTTGATCGACGCCCAGGTGCCCATGCATATCCTGGCCTGGATCGAGACACGCATCCATTCGCCCCTGCAATTCCTGATGCTGCTCAACCTGTTCCTGCTGGTGGTCGGCTGCATGATGGACATCTTCTCCGCCACCGTCGTGGTCGTACCGCTGATCCTGCCGATTGCGGCGCGCTACCACGTCGACCCGGTACACCTCGGCATCATATTCCTCGCCAACCTGGAGATCGGCTACAGCACCCCGCCGGTCGGCATCAACCTGTTCATCGCCAGCCAGCGCTTCGGCCGGCCGGTGCTGTCCCTGTTCCGCGCCGCACTGCCGTTCCTCGCCCTGATGCTGCTGTGGCTGGTGCTGGTGACCTACGAGCCGATATTTACGCTCTGGTGGCAGTAGAGCGCAGCTCATGCGCGAACATGATGCTGCGCCGCCGGGGCGGCCCTTTCATCCCGGCAATGCACCTGCAGGGCGGACGCTGCCCACGACTCCGGCCCGCCATTCCGGCGTTACAGATCTTCCCTGCCGGCACGGCGAATCGCTGGATGGGTGCGGACTATTCTGCTCAGCCTGCTGATCGATAGCGAACGGCCTCGTGCACCTGCCAGCGCAGCGGCCGGCGCAGAAACGCCGAGCAGCACCCGCCGGGACAACCCGCACGGACCGGCAGCCGGGAAACTTGCAGCATCTTTTTATCCAGTCAGGCAGGGCATTTTCCATCTTTGCCCCGGGCGACCAGATCGAGTGGTGCGAAGTGCCTGCGCCAGAAGCCACTGACCCCGTACATCCTGACGCTTGTCCTGCACGTTCCATCGTCAGGCAGAACTTCGGCGGAGAATCCATACCCGACCACTACTGTCCCGCAAACTCCCTCTCCCTCCGGGAGAAGGGACGCACGATTTATACAGCCGGCGCTGAATTTCATGTCCCGGTTCAGCTGATCACTGGGAAAATCGTGCAGAGTGAAAGACTTGCTGACGGTTCAACGAATTTATCCGGGACAGCAGTGATACCCGACATCATT
>CAYUFA010000113.1:0-6590 GCA_964443845.1 uncultured Ectothiorhodospiraceae bacterium | reverse complement strand
CACTTCGCCCACCTGGGCGGCATGCTGTTCGGCTACCTGGTGTTACGCTACTGGCGGCACCATCCTCCGGGGTATGGATAGGGTTCCTGCATTTGATCCGCAGTCGCCTGCAGGCAGGTTCCTGCGAAAACTGCGGGCAGGAGCGTGCTTCGATTTATTGCAGCCATCGTATCGCGCCTGACAGGCGCTCCTGCGGGTACACCGATTTCCATGGCCGCGCCCCCCGCGGGCGCGACCGGGTGCCCGGGTCAGTGTCCGGGCACCAGCTCGTGTTCATCATGGTGGGGCCGGCGCAGCAGCAGTACCAGCGGCGCCATGAGCATGAAACTGATCGTGACCAGCCAGAAGGTGTCGACGAAGGCCAGCATGCCGGCCTGGCGTCCCAGTTCGCCGGCGAGCAGCCGCGCGCTGAGCGGTTGCTGCAGGGTCAGGTCATGGGCCTGCAGCCAGACGCGCAGGTCGGTGCTGAACGGGTTGATATGCCCGCCGATGACTTGCCAGTGGTGCTGGGTGCGGCGGGTCAGCACGGTGGCCACGATCGAGATCCCGATGGAACTGCCGACGGTGCGCAGCAGGTTGAACAGCCCGGCGGCTTCCGCGGCTGCCTCGCGCGGCAGCGTGTCGTAGGCCAGCGTGGACAGCGGTACGAAGATCATGCCCAGCCCCAGGCCCTGCACCAGGGCGGGCCACACGATCCAGCCGGGACTGATGTCGAGGTTGTAACCGGTCATGATGTACGTGCCGAGCGCCGACAGGCAGATACCGCACAGCACGAGGTAGCGCGGGTCGATGCGCGTGATGAGCTGGCCGACCACGAACATGCCGGTGGCGCTGGCCACGGCCCGTGGCGCCATCACGATGCCGGTCAGCGAGGCGGAATAGCCGAGCAGCTCCTCGAGCATGATAGGCAGGATGGCGATGGTGCCGAACAGGCCCAGGCCGAAGGCGCCCATCATCGAGGATGCGGTGGCGAAATTGCGGTCCCGGAACAGGCCCAGGTTGACGATATTGTCCGGCTTGCGCCAGCCGCGTATCACGAAGGCCAGCATGCCCGACACCGCGACGACACTCAGGATGGTGATGAGACCCGAGTTGAACCAGTCTTCCTGGTCGCCACGGTCGAGCACCAGTTGCAGGCTGCCGATACCGGCGATCATCAGCGCGATACCCGTCCAGTCGGTGCGCAGGGCACGGCGCGCGGTATCGTGTACCGAGGCCAGCGCCAGCAGCATGGACACGATGCCGACCGGTACGTTGATATAGAACACCCAGCGCCAGTCGAGGTGGTCGGTGATATAGCCGCCCAGCGTCGGTCCGAGCACCGGCGCAACCATGATACCGATGCCCCAGATCGCCATGGCCTTGCCGCGTTCCGCGCGGTCGAAGCTTTCCACCATGACGGCCTGCGAGAGCGGGATGATGGGCGCACCCAGGCAACCCTGCAGGATGCGGAACAGCACGATTTCCGGGAGATTCGTGGCGATTCCGCACAGTGCGGAGCTGGCCACGAAGCCGCTGATGCACAGCAGGATCAGGCGGCGCTGGCCGAAGCGTGCGGCGAGGAAGCCGGTGAGCGAGACGAAGATCGCATCGCTCACCATGTAGGAGGTGAGCACCCAGGTGATCTGTTCGGAGGTCGCGCCGAGCGAGCCCATCATGTGCGGCAGGGCGACGTTGACGATGGTCATGTCCAGCACCACCATGATGGTGGTGAGCATCACCGCGACGCTGACCAGGGCGCGGCCGGCCTGCGGAGGCAGCGAGTCGGTGGCGACCTCCGTCACGGCTGCCCCGGCGCGCCGCTCACTTCCCCGCGCGCGTCGACCGTGACGGAACTGCTGGCGCCGATGCGCAGCGGGTGCGCCGGGTCGGGATCGAGCACGCGTACCCGGACCGGGATGCGCTGGGTGACCTTCACCCAGTTGCCGGTGGCGTTCTCCGGCGGCAGCAGCGAAAACGCGGATCCGCTGGCCGGGCTGATGCTGTCCACCACGCCGTGGAAATGCTTGCCCGGGTACATGTCGACGGTGATGTCCGCCGGCCGGCCGGGCTCGATGTGCCGCAGGTCGGTTTCCTTGAAATTGGCGTTGATCCACCACGTGCTGGTGTCCACCAGCGCAAACAGCGGCTGTCCGGAGGCGACCGTGCTGCCCGGGCGCAGTTCCAGGCCGGAAAGGATGCCAGCCACGGGAGCGCGCACCTGGGTCCAGGACAGGTTGAGCCGGGCCTGCGCCACACGCGCCAGCGCGACCTGCGTCTGTGCGTTGTCGGCGCCGGTCTTGCCGCGGCGCACGATGGTTTCCTTGAGGGTGGCCTGCGCGGCCAGCAGGGCGGCATGCGTGCTGTCGAGCTTTGCCTGCGCGTGATCGCTGTCGGAGCGCGAGACCGCACCCGACTGCATGAGCGACTGGATGCGGTGATCGTCCCGGACCGCGTTGTCATAGGCGGCCTGTGCCTGGTTGACCTGCTCGCGTGCGGCCTGGATGGCGGACGTGGTCGCGGCCACGTCGCTGCCGCTCTGTGCCAGCTGTGCCTCGGCCCGCTGCAACGCGATCTTGAACGGCGCGGGATCGATCTCGAACAGCAGGTCTCCGGCCTGCACGGCCTGGTGGTCGCTGACCTCCACGCGGCGCACCGGGCCGCTGACCTGGGCGGCGATGCGGACCACGTGGGCGTCGACGTAGGCATCGTCCGTCGACGGATACCAGGTCTGTTGCCACAGGTACCAGCCGGTAAGCCCGGCCACGAGCACGATTCCCCCCAGCAGTAACGGCCATCGCCATGCAGTCATGCCTACCTCGCTTCTTTCAGGATCAGGTCCGCGAGGGCCGCGTACGCCCCGCCGAAATGGTGTCCGCCCTGCAGCCTGCGCACCTTGAACCGCTGCGGGTCCAGAGCGGGGCACAGCGGAGCGGGTTCATCCTCGCCATAGATACACAGGAGGTTGGCGTGCGCCAGTTTTTCCACCTGCGGCTGTACCGGGTAGGGCGCGTCTTCCATCCTGCCGGGCAGCCAGTCCGTGACGTGGAACTCCATGTCCACCCGGTGTCCGGCGCCCAGTAGTGCAATGAGTGATACGTGCCTGAAAAGTTCCGCCGGCAGGCGGCTGGCCATGAACGGCAGCACGTCGGCGCCGCGCGAATAGCCGATCAGCAGTACCTTCTGCATGTGCCACGTGCGCAGGTAGTGCTGCAGGATGTCCTGCAACGCGGTGCCGATCTCGTCCGGTGTGCGCCGGGTCCAGAAATAGTGCAGCGAGTCCAGGCCGACCGAGGGGATGTTGCGGGTGGCCAGGGCGTCGGCCAGCGACTTGTCGATACCGGCCCAGCCACCGTCGCCGGAGATGATCACCGCAAACGTAGCGCCGGGTTGCCGGACCGGCACCTCGACCAGCGGCAGGCCATCCAGGTCAGCCGGTCTGGCCGCTGCCGGTGGGCCGGCATCCGTCTCCAGGCGCCGGAAAGCGCTGCGGAATTGCGGCAGCCAGTTGCGCGGCACGGAAAAGCCGTGCCCGACCTTGTCCAGCCGGATGATGCCGGCCTGGCCGGTTTGTGCCACGAAACGTTCCACCGTGTCCGCGCTGCACACCTGGTCGATGGATCCCTGAAAGGCAAGCCACGGCGTGGGCAGGTCCGCCCGCGGCAGAAAGCTGTATCCCTTGCCGCCGGGTCCGGCCGTGTAGGCCAGACCACTGCCATGGCACAACGGTTTGCGCAGTGGCAGGTCGGGACAGAATCCCAGGCTCATGCCCCCACGGAAGGTGTTCGGCGGTGACTGGGCGAGGATTGCGTACACCAGGGTGGCCCCGGACGAATAGCCCGCCAGGACCGGCTGCACGTAATCGGGATAATTGTAGTGACGCTGCAGGTACTGGCTGAGGCCCTCGAAATCCGCCGCCGGGTAGCTGCAGGCATTGCGTTCGGCGGCGAGGGTCCGGAAGTAGGCCGGCACATCGACGCCTGCGACCAGCGCATCCAGGCCGGCCAGTTCACGCGCCATGTCGACCACGCCCCTGTTCCAGCCGCCGTCGCCGGAGGCGAACAGCACCACGTGGTGCGGCTGCGCCGAAGTCCGGTACACGTGGACGGTGTTGAAGCGGCCGAACGTCAGCGTGTCCTCCGTCGGCGGGTGCGCGCGCGCGGGAGCCGCCGTGCACAGTGTGATCAGCAAAAGTGGCAGGAGTTGCCGAAACGCATGCCGGGGATGGTGCACCGATTCAGTTTCCTTGACGGGTGGCCGGGGTGCAGTGGTACTGCACGCGCGGCAGTCTCCGGCAACCGGGGCGCAGAGTCAACGCCGGTCGGGGCACGCGCTAGACGCCGCGGTCGAACCGGTGCAGGGCGATGATCAGCACCACGGTACCGAGCATCCACAGCGCACCGACCAGCCAGCCGGTGGGCGGGATGGACCTGTAATAGCCGCGCATGCCCGGCATGTGGTGGGTGCCGCCACGCTCGAGGATGCCCGCCACGTCCTGCACGGGGATCGCGGTGTTGATACCGGCCGGCAGGTTGAGCGGAAAGCCGGTATGGTTGAAATAGCGCACGGCGAGGGTGAAGTTGAAAAAGGCGAACGAGAAATCGACACCCGGCGGTACCAGCTTGCTGGTCCAGAGGCCCGGATGATGGTTGCCGAAGACGTTGACCAGCAGCGACCGTTCGCCCTGTTTGTCCGTGGTGATCGCGAGGTTGAAGATGCCCGGGCGGAGCAGGCTGCCGGTGGAGGCCAGGAAGGTGGAGGGCATGGTCCAGTTGCGCAGGGTCTGTACCCCAGGATGTTCCTGCCGTTCAGTATGAGGTTGCGGACCCGCAACGCACGCGACGTGCCAGTCCGAACGAGGTGGCCGGTAGGGCGCGGGCCACCCTGCGATAGCGCATTATGTGGCAGGCGATCAGCAGCACCACGGAAAGCGGGCCCAGGCCGTATTCGACATGAGAGATGATTTCCATGCCGGTTATCATGTGGCGATTAACGGAAAAAGATGCGCCGGTAACCGCCGGCAATCAGGGCCGCGCTGTCGATGAGCAGCAGGGGCAACGGCGCGAGAAACGGATAGGCAAGGTAGGCACTGCGCCAGGCGGGATGAAACTTTTCCTTGAAACTGCGCAGCCCCTTGTAGTTGTAGAAACGGTTGCCGTATTCGAAGGCCAGGCGTGCGACGCGCTCGCCGGCCCGTGCATAGCGGGTCTTGCCGACGCCGGCCAGCGGCGACATGCCGAGGTTGAAGAACCGGTAACCCCGGGCCGTGGCGTTCTGGATCAGTTCCACGAACAGGAAATCCATGGTGCCCGGCGGTGCGGCGGGGTGATGACGCATCAGGTCGATGCTCAGTTCCGCGTGAGGACCGTAGTCCGGCATCAGGTTGGCGAAGGCGACGATGCGCTCATGCACCCGCACCACCGCGACGGGACTGCGCCGCAGGTAGTCTTCGTTGTAGTTGCCGAGTGAAAAACCTTTCTCTGCGCCGCCGCGTTCCTGCAGCCACGCATCCGAGACCGCACGCAGTTGCTGCCAGGTGGCCGCGTCGGGTGGCTGCTCGAACAGTTCGAAGACCGCGCCCTCGCGCCGTGCACGGCTGACGCTGTGGCGCAGGGCCTCGCCACGCTTGCCCGCGAGCGTGAAGGCAGCCAGGTCGACGACCGCCATTTCACCGAGCTTGAACAGGGCAAAGCCGGCATCGTGGTAGCGGTGTACGTGGGTTTCACTGACCTCGTAGAGGCAGGGAGTGAGGTCGTGCCGGTCGGCGAGCTCGCGAAAGGCGATGATGGCGGCATTGCAGGATTCCGGGTCGCCACAGGGATCGCCCAGCGCGATCAGGCGGTCGCGGATCCGGCCGTACTGGATGAAGGCTCTGCGGTCCGGCGACCACAGCAGGAACTTGTCACCGAGAAACAGCAGGTGCGAGAACTCGCTGCCGCCGTAGCGGTCCAGCAGCGCGGTGGCTTCCTCCAGTTCGCGCGCATCCGGCAGCGCGTGCACGGCCTGCGGGCGCCGGAAGAACGACCAGCCGATGAAACCGGTCGCCACCGCGGCGGCGATCAGCAGGCCACGGGCGAAGCGCGGGGCATCCAGACCGGGTGCGAAGCGGGTCAGGTAGGTCCACTCGAACGGCACGTTGCCGTGCACCCGGTCGCCCAGCCAGGCGAAGCCGATGACGGAGATCAGCAGGCCGGTCAGCCAGAGCAGGCTGCGCGGCGTGAGCAGCGGGTAGGATTCGCGGTAGAAACGCCTGCGCTGGCGTTTCAGCAGCAGGGCCACGGCAAGCAGGATCGAGGCCTCTTCGAAATCGATGCCCTTGAGGAAACTCAGCAGTGCGCCGCAGACCAGCAGGACCTGGGTCAGTACGTAGGCACTGCGTACCTGCTCGGCGATCCCGCGCGACAGTGCGATCAGCAACACACCGGTGGCGACCGAAAGCAGGTGGGAGAGTTCGATGGCGGCGAGCGGCACGAAGCGGTCCAGCACGGCCAGCCGGTCCCCCAGCGCCGGGATGGCAGCCGATGCCAGCAACACCACACCGCCGGCGAAGGTCAGATAGGCCAGCGCCCGCACGCCCAGCGAGGCCAGGATATCCAGTGGCAGCCGCAGCA
>CAYUFA010000112.1:1575-6877 GCA_964443845.1 uncultured Ectothiorhodospiraceae bacterium | reverse complement strand
GACACGCATAACCTGACCTCCATCCAGGAGGAGGCCGGGGCGACGCCCTGGGTCATTACGTACGACAGCCAGGACCGGGTCACCCAGCAGACCCACGGTACTGACCTGTTTGCCGTCAGTTACACCGTGGACCTGACCGAGACCACGCTGACCCACACGATCCGGGATGCGAACGGGCAGAATCCCTATGATTCGACCAAGACCTATGAATTCGATGCCAGCGGCAATGTGACGCTGGCGCGCGATGCGCAGGGTAACCAGATCGAGTTCCAGCGCGATACGCGCGGCAACCTGGTCGCGAAGAAGTTCTCTGAGAACCAGGGCACGCTGGCCGCACCGAACCTGGTACTGCAACGCACCATAAACTTTGGCTACGATGCACAGGGACGTAAAACCTCCGAAAGCGTGACGCTGGATTCCGGCGAAACCATTACCACCAGCCGGACCTGGGATCACGGCTGGCTGGCCAGCACCGAGACCGTGTCCAGTCTGGCTCCCGCGAAGCTGTTCCGGACCGAGTACACCTTCTACCGGGACGGCCAGGGTATACCGACGAATATCCACGAGATCAGGCGCCGCAAGGATGACGGCAGCTACCTGACGACCGGCTTTGACTTCGACGCCAAGAACCGCCTTGTCGATACGATCCTGCCGGATGGACAGAAAATCGTCAGTCTGTACGAAGCGGGCAGTCTGTATGTAACGAAAAGGTATTACGAAGTGGCAGCGGCCGAAAGTCCCTACGGCGAGGTGCGCTACGGCTATGACGCGCAGGGTAACCGCAGCCAGGAGTGGGATGCCAACAACAACCTGACCCAATATGGTTATGACGACCTGGGGCGCGTGACCCAGGTCACCAATGCGCTGGGCGAACAGAAGCTCTATACCTATTCAGGTACGCGGCTTACCGGGGTTGAGAACGGTCATACCGTTGCAGATGGCGAAGGGCAGGTCATGCGATTGAACTATGCAGCCGAAGGTTGGCTGACATCGATCGACGAGAAGGACGATGCAGGTAACTGGCAAACGGTACAGACCAACACCTACGACAGCGCAGGTCAGCAGCTGACGACCAGCGACGCACAAAACCGGACGGTTACCTACCTGTACGACGTCCTGGGGAACTTGGTAACTGCAACTGATCCGTTGAGCAAGACCATGCAGCTGGGTTATGACATGTTTGGCAAGCGTGTTGACGAGATTGACGCCAGCGGAAATGAAACCCGAACCACTTATGATGACATGGATCGGATTGTCTCGATCGAGCAACTGGGCGTGAGCCCTTCGTCACTGACGACTTTTGGTTACGATGCCGTGGGTAACCTGACAAGTCTTACAGACCCAGAAGGTCACACGACGTCTTATACGCTGGACAGCCTGTCCCGTATCACCGCCATTACCAGACCGCTTGGCCAGACCGTTAACAAGGTCTATGACGACCGCGGCAGGATCGACTACCTGGTCAATGCCCGTGGCAACAAGATCGACTACAGCTATGCCCCGTGGGGCGTTGTTACCAGTATTTCCTACTATGCCAGCGCATCGGCACCGACGCCGGACCGGACAGTCACCTATACCTACGACAATGCCCTGAATCTGACATCGGTCAGTGACGACAGTATCCAGGCAGCTCCCCTCTACAGCTATACCTATGATGCGTTGAACCGTAGCGATGTTGTGACCTGCGCCTATCTTCCCGGCGGTAATCGCACGCTTGACTATGGTTATGACCGATACGGTAATCGCAACAGCCTGACATTTACCGATGGTTCTGTGTTGACGCATGCCTATACCTACAACAAGCGTAACCTGCTGACCAGCGCGGTATTGCCCGGGAGTCAGAACTTCGCTTTCTCGTACTATCCGAATGGAGAGCTGCAACAGGCTACCTATCCGAACGGCGTTACCGGCAATTATCAGTACACTGCCAACGGGCCCCTGCAAGGAATTACGGTTACAGGGAGTGGCGGGCCGATTGAGCAGATTGATTACACCTATGACAACGTACTGAATGTCGCAACCCGGACTGATGGCGATGGCACTCATAATTATGGCTACGATGGGCTGAACCGCCTTACGCATGCGGACTACCCGGCTTCAACCGGCCTGCCAGCGGAGAATTTCGCCTACGACAGGGCCGGGAACGAAGAGGACCCGTCAGATGCGTTACTGTACGATTACGACAGCAATAACCGCATGCTCAAAAGCCCCGGGCTGACCTATACGTTTGATGATGACGGCAACATGACCGGCCGCAGTGATGGTGCCGTTCTGGGTTACGGCAAGGACAACAGGTTGTTGCATTTCGTCAAGGGCAGTACATCCGTCGATTATGTGTACGACCCGATGGGAAGGCGTATCAGCAAGACCGTCAATGGCGTCAGGACCTGGTTTCTGTGGGATGGCAGTCTGCTGCTCTCGGAATTTGATAACACGGGTGCACGCACCAGGCGCTATGCCTATTTGCCGGCGCAAGACCTGCCGGCACAGATGGCGGATGCAAACGGCACCTATAACGTGCATGGGGATCGAATGCAGACACCGCGTCTACTTACGGACAGCTTGCAGCATGTTGTCTGGCGATCCTTCGGGGATGCCTACGGCAAGACCACGGTGGATGAGAACCCGGATGGAGATGCGATTACGGTTACACTGAATCAGCGGTTTCCCGGCCAGTATTACGATCAGGAAACCGGCATGTCCTACAATCGTTTTCGATATTACGACCCGGGGCTCCACCGCTACGTGACGGCCGACCCGCTTGGCCTGCTGGGCGGGAGTAATGTTTACCTGTATGCGAATGACAACCCTGTTTCACGGTATGATGCCTTCGGGCTGGCGCCTTGCATCGACTGGGACAGTCTTGTGCCGCAGGAGCAGAAAGATGAATGGGACAGGGAGGATGCGATCAACAGGGCCATACGCTACCAGGAGGCTGTCAGGGAACAGCAGAGACCGCATATCCTTGAGGGGTTCGATGATTTCTGGAAAGGGGTCAGCGATATGTCGGGCGCTTCCGAGTTTTACTACAACACGACGTATGCGGAAAACGGTCAACTCACAAGTCTGCATGCATACGAGGCCGGTGTTGTTGCAGGCTATATAGCTACTGCACCCGGATTGATTGAAAAGGGCGGTGCTAGGTTAATAACAAAAGGATTTCGTGGAGCGAGAAGTTTTATTTCTGATGTTGCGAACGGGAAATATGCAAGCGAAGTAGCCAAGCTGCTGGCTGAATATACAATCATACCGACAGTGAAAAATGAGTACGGAGACTCGCCCAAGGCCGAAACGGGTCTCAAGATTCTGATCGATGGGCTGCTGACGTGGTGACATAGTTCCGGTGTGGTTTGTGGCTCCTGCAAGGGGCTGCTCGTGTTTTCAGGTATGACCCAGGTCGACAACGTGCGTGTATGCGGATTGCAGGCGAAGCCATGACTGGAAAAAATCCCGGTATTACCCGAATCATTCCCGGTTACATACTGAGGCTCTTCTTGTTCCCATTTGCTGGACCGGCCAGGCGTCCGGTAAGACCATCTCTATGCCTGTTACTCGCTTGTGTTCTGCTTTCGGCCTGTACAGGCCATCCCGGAACTAACGCAAACAGATATATCACCTGGGAGTCCCTCGAGCCCGACAGCTGGGCCTCGGTCTGGCTGATCAAGCGCCACATCGACCCGCAGGCGGAAATCGTGCTGCGCCCGGTCGGGGCGCCGGCGCACAACGGCATTGCCTTCGGCATTCCGGGTGCGAAGTACCAGCGTACCCGGGATCTCTCGGTCTATGAAAGCCTGCGCCAGGCATACCACGAGGACGATCCCGCGTTACGGGAAATCGGGCGTATCATTCACGACATCGAGATCATGCCGTGGGCGAACCGGACCTCGAAGTACAGCTCCCGGGTGGAGCAGGCGTTCCGGCAGCTGCAGGACGACTTCGACGCACGTGTCGTACCGGTCGACTGCTATGGCCGGTTCTTCGATGTAGTCTATGACCTTGTCGCGCAGGAGGGTGCCGCGCCGGACTGGAAGCGTCTGTACGGGATCGCGGGAACCGACCCGGCCTGCCGCACTACTGGCAGCACCCTGGCGAAACGGGACCTGTCACCGTTCGTGCAACGGCTCGACACCGGTGTGGTGCTCGACCATATTGCCGCGGACAAGAAGGTCGTGTTCGTGGACGTGCGTGAACCGGCGGAATATGCCGAGTTCCACATTCCCGGTGCCGTCAACATCCCGCTGCGCGATCTCACACCCGACATGAAGCAGAAATTTGCCGATGCCGACCTGGTGATTCCGTACTGCATCAAGGATTTCCGCGGCTTCGAGATGGCGCGCAGCCTGGCGGAACTCGGGTTGCACAACGTCGGCATCATGCAGCCGTACGGCATTGCCGGCTGGCGACACCTCGGGCTGCCGATCACCCGCCGTGGCGTGCTGTCCGAGCAGGCGGCGCTGGCGAGGCTGTCGCAATGCGCGCATGCCGGCAGCTGCCTGGCGCATCCTTCCTGACCCGGCGAGGCAATCATGCAGGATACATTCACTCCGACACTCGACTCCTGGCCATCCTGGCCTGCCATCGCGCGCCCGGTGCTGCTGCTGACACTGCTCGTCCTGCCTGGCGCGACCTGGCTCGCCGCACTGGGTAACCCAGTCACCTATTTCCGGTTCGATCTGCCGCCGGGGCAGACGGCGTACATCCTGGTCAAGCTGGCGGGCCTGTACCTGTTCGTGCTGCTCTGGCTGCAGGTGATGTTTGCCCTGCTCAAGGGAGATCCCCGGGCGCGTAACCTGCTGCCGGACTGGACGGTCCGCAAACATCGCCTGCTCGGCATTGCCACGTTGCTCGTCGCCTGGGCACATTTTCTGTTGTTCTTCACCGCCGTGTCCCTGCGCAAGGATGCCATCGGCTACGACCTGTTGCTGCCTCAGTTCAGTAACGGGATCTATTTTGTCGCCGTTTCGCTGGGCTGGTTCGCGCTTGCCGGTCTGAACGTGGTCGCCCTCACGGGCCTGCTGCGCATGAGGACAGGTGGCATATGGTCGCTCGCGCACCGGCTTTCGCTTGGCGTATTCTGTGTGGGCCTGGTGCATGCCCAGATGATCGGCAGCGAGGCGAAGACCACGCTCTGGTTTGCCCTGCAACTGGGTCTTGCCGCGGCGGTGCTGGTTGCCCTGTTCAGACGGCTGTCGCGGTAGATACCGGAGGGCCGGGGGCGGATACACGTCCGACTGTGTGCCCCGGCCGGTCCGGTTCAGCGTACCAGCAGTACCGGGCAGGGCAGCGCCGTGAAGCAGGGCCC
>CAYUFA010000112.1:0-1475 GCA_964443845.1 uncultured Ectothiorhodospiraceae bacterium | reverse complement strand
GTCCGGTTCAGCGTACCAGCAGTACCGGGCAGGGCAGCGCCGTGAAGCAGGGCCCCAGGCCGGCCTGTTCGAACAGCGGGTGCGCGGCTTCCGTCACCAGTACCCCGGAGCCGGTAGCGGCGACGGCCTGTGCCAGTGCGGTGGCGCCGTCGGGGCCCAGCTGCACGATCCTTGCCCCCTGGCCGCGTTTCTCCAGCACGGTGCCGGCCTTTGCGCGCAGTTCCGCATCCTCCGGGACATCGATGCCGGGCAGGAGGACGGTCAGGCCGGTTTGCAGCTCCCGGGCGAGCCGCGCGGCGGTATCGAGTGCCCGCAAGGCGGTTTCAGAGGTACCGAACAGGACGCAGATATTGCCGAGGCTGCGACCAGAGAGGCGGGTACGCGTGCCCGCTGTCGCCCACAGCCGGGTGGCGGCGCGTGTGCTGACCCGTGTCAGCCCCAGCACGTCCGCCGGGAAGACCTGGCACAGTGTTTCCACGCCGGCCGCTCCGCGCCAGACCTGGAACGACCAGGGCACGCCCATTTCCCGCGCCGCCTGCTCGAGCATGCGCTCGGCCTGGCGGGCCAGGCCGCGGAGTTCCTGCTGCATGCGCCGTGCACTGACGGACTCCTCGCCCAGCGAGGCTGGCCTCTGTTCGCGCAGGAAGGGCAGTCCGGCCAGGCGGATCAGGTTGATGTCCTCGATGAAGATGCCTTCGAGTTCGGCGTCGAGCAGGGCGGCCAGGCGCACACAGGTATCCAGCAGCGGCCGGCCGGTCGCGGAGGCTTCGAGCGTGACCGCGATGCGTCGCGGTGCCGGCGCGGTGGGTTCCGGGCTCACGATGCCGGCCCTTCCGCGGGCGGCGTTCTCTCGCGCCTCGCGCTGAATGACTGCATGAGCTCGGCGAAGGCGACCAGGGTGTCCTCGACGCGGCGGTTGATGCTGCCCTCCGGAAATGCTCCGTGCGCAGCGCGCTCGCCGGCCGGGATGCCGGTCAGTAGTTCGATGCCGTCGTCCACCGTGTCCACCGCGTGGATCGTGAAGCGGCCGGCCGTCACGGCCGCGCGCACATCCGCGCGCAACATGAGGTGCCGCACGTTGCCGGCCGGGATGATGACCCCCTGGTCGCCAGTCAGGCCGCGCAGGCTGCAGGTATCGAAGAAGCCCTCGATCTTCTCGTTGACCCCGCCGATGGGCTGGACTTCACCCTGCTGGTTGACCGAGCCGGTGACGGCCAGCGACTGCCGGACGGGCACGCCGGCCAGTGCCGAGAGCAGGGCGTAGAACCCGGCCGAGGAGGCGCTGTCGCCCTCGACCTCCCCGTAGGACTGTTCGAACACCAGGCTGGCGGACAGCACCAGCGGCCGGTCGAGGGAGTAGCGCGCGCCGAGCAGCGCGGAAAGAATATAGACCCCCTTGGAGTGAATGGGCCCGCCCAGTTCCACTTCCCGCTCGATATCCACCACGTGGCCGTCGCCCATGCGCGCCCGGGCCG
>CAYUFA010000111.1:0-6937 GCA_964443845.1 uncultured Ectothiorhodospiraceae bacterium | reverse complement strand
TCCCTGCCCCTCCGCGCCGCCAGGGCGGCTCCTGCGTGCCAGGTGCCGGCAAGGGGTGCGAATATATCGCAGGAGCCTGCCTGCAGGCGACTGCGGCTGCCACCCCGTCATTGCGGCTGCACCTCGCGTAATGACGGGGGCCTTTCTGCAGGGGATCCTGGGCACGGAAGCCAGCCCACCGCAGGACGCGCCTGCGTACCGCCCCGTGCCGCTACCGGACCCGTGCCGGCGTCTCCCGCTCCTTGCGGGCTTCCTGCCAGGTCAGCACGAGACCGTAGATCACCGGCAGCACCAGCAGGCCGAGCAGCGTCACGGTAACCATGCCGCCGACCATCGGCGCGGCAATGCGCTGCATGACGTCCGAGCCGGCGCCACCGCCCCACATCACCGGCAGCAGGCCACCGGTGATCGCGCTGGCGGTCATGGCAATCGGACGCACGCGTTCCGCGGTGCCGCGGTGTACCGCACGGAAAATCTCACCAACCGCCAGTGACGCACCTGCGGCCTGCCGCGCGCGTGCCACTTCGTGATCGATGAAGGTCAGTACCAGCACCCCGATCTCGGTGGCCACCCCGGCCAGGGCGATGAAGCCGACCGCCACCGCGACCGACAGGTTGTAGCCCAGCCAGTACACCAGCCAGAAACCGCCGATCAGCCCGAACGGAATGGACAGCATGACGACCAGCGGCCCGGTGACATTGCGGAAATTGAAATACAGCAGCAGGAAGATGCTCAGCAGGGTCACCGGTATCACCAGGCGCAACCGCTGCGCCGCCCGCTGCATGTACTCGAACTGGCCTGACCAGCCCAGTGTGTAGCCCGGCGGCAGCGCTACCTCCCGGTCCACGGCCTGCCGCGCCCGGGCCACGTACCCGCCGATGTCCGAGGTGGTGATGTCGACATAGACCCAGGCGTTGGGCCGCGCGCCCTCGGTCTTGATCACCGGGGGACCGCGGCGCAGACGCAGGTCGGCCACCAGCGACAGCGGGATCTGGGTACCGGTCGGCGTCGGGATCAGTACGCGTTTCAGTGCGTCGAGATTGTCGCGCAGCTCCCGCGGATAGCGCAGGTTGACGGGATAGCGTTCCAGCCCCTCCACCGTCCAGGTGATATCCATGCCGCCGATCGCGGTCTGGATCACGTCCTGGATATCACCGACCGTCAGGCCGTAACGCGCCGCGTCCGCGCGGCGGATGTCGAAATCGAGATAATAGCCGCCGGCCGCCCGGTCGCCGAAGGCGGACCGGGTGTCCGGCAACTGCTTCACCACCCGCTCGATCTCGCCCGCCAGGCGTTCCAGCACCTTCAGGTCCGGACCGCTGACCTTGATGCCGATCGGCGTCTTGATGCCGGTCGAGAGCATGTCGATGCGGGTCTTGATCGGCATGGTCCAGGCGTTGGCCAGCCCCGGGAAATGAATGGCGCGATCCATTTCGTGCATGATGTCGCGGGTGCTCTTGCCGGGGTCCGGCCAGTCCGCGCGTGGTTTGAGCCGGACCGTGGTCTCCAGCATGGACAGCGGCGCCGGGTCGGTGGCCGTCTCGGCCCGGCCGACCTTGCCGAACACCGACGCCACCTCCGGAAAGGTGTGCAGGATCTTGTCGGTCTGCTGCAACAGCTCGCGTGCCTTGGTGATGGAGATTCCCGGATACGTGGTCGGCATGTACAGGATGTCGCCCTCGTCCAGCGGCGGCATGAATTCGCTGCCCAGCCGCAGCACGGGCCAGGCACTGCCCGCCAGTAACAGCACCGCCAGCAACAGCGTTACCCCGTAGCGGCGCATGGCCAGGTCCAGCGCCGGTGCATGCAGGGCATGCAGCCAGCGGTTGAGCGGGTTGCGGGCTTCCGGCAGGATGCGGCCACGGATGAAATACCCCATCAGCACCGGCACCAGCGTGATGGCGAGCAGCGCCGCACCGGCCATGGCCCAGGTCTTGGTGAAGGCCAGTGGCGTGAACAGCCGGCCCTCCTGGGCCTGCAGGCTGAACACCGGCAGGAACGACACGGTGATGATCAGCAGCGAGAAGAACAGTGCCGGACCGACCTCGCGTGCCGCCAGGCCCACCGCGCTCCAGCGCTCGTGCTGGGTCAGCGCGGCCCCCTTGTGCGCGGCCGCATGCTCGAGCTGCTTGTGGGCATTCTCGATCATGACGATGGCGCCGTCGACCATGGCGCCGATGGCGATGGCGATCCCGCCCAGCGACATGATGTTCGCATTGATGCCCTGCCAGTACATCACGAGGAAGGCAATCAGGATGCCGATCGGCAGCGACACGATCGCCACCAGCGCGGAACGCACGTGCAGCAGGAACAGGATGGTGATCAGGCTGACCACGACCGATTCCTCGATCAGCTTGTGCCTCAGGTTATGCACCGCGCGTTCGATCAGGTGGCCGCGGTCATACACGGTAACGAGCTTCACCCCCTGCGGCAGCCCCTTTTTCAGTTCCTCGAGCTTGTGACGCACTCCCTCGATCGTGGCCAGCGCATTTTCCCCGGAGCGCATGATGACCACGCCCCCGGCCACTTCACCCGCGCCATCGAGTTCCGCGACACCCCGGCGCAGTTCCGGTCCCAGCTGCACGTTGGCCACGTCCTCCAGCCGGATCGGGGTGCCGCTGGCATCGACGCCGACCGGGATCTGTTCGAGATCCCCGATGCTGTGGATATACCCCAGGCCGCGCACCATGTACTCGGTCTCGGCCATTTCCACCAGCCGGCCACCGACATCCTGGTTGGAACGCTGGATGGCATGCTTCACCTTCGCCAGCGGAATGTGATAGGCCAGCAGCGCATTGGGGTCGACCTCGACCTGGTACTGCTTGACGTAGCCCCCGATCGAGGCGACCTCCGCCACGCCCGGCACGGTCTGCAACGGGTAGCGCAGGTACCAGTCCTGCAGCGCACGCAGTTGCGCCAGGTCGTGGCGGCCGCTGTGGTCGACCAGGGCATACTCGTAGACCCAGCCCACCCCGGTGGCATCCGGACCCAGTGCGGGCGCTACCCCGGCCGGCAGGCGGTTGCGCGCGTAGTTGAGGTATTCCAGTACCCGCGAACGTGCCCAGTACAGGTCGGTACCGTCCTCGAAAATGACATACACGAAGGACAGGCCGAAGAAGGAGTAGCCCCGCACCACCCTGGCGTGCGGTACCGCCAGCATGGCGGTGGTCAACGGATAGGTCACCTGGTCTTCCACCACCTGCGGCGCCTGGCCCGGGACCTCGGTGAAGACGATGACCTGGACGTCGGACAGGTCCGGTATCGCATCCAGCGGAATGTGGCGCATGGCATAAATTCCAGCCGCCACGAGGATGACCGTGGCGAGCAATACCTGGAAGCGGTTGCGCAGCGCGGCGTCAATGATGGTCCGGATCATGCCCGCCCCCCTGCCCGGCCGCTTGCCCCTCGAGCATTTTCGCCGTCGCCTCGCGCAGCTTCGACTCGGAGTCGATCAGGAATTCGCCGGAGGTGACCACCTCCTCGCCGGGCGCCACACCCTCGAGCACCTGCACCATGCCCGCCGCACTCACGCCGGTGCGGATGGTGCGCGGCTCGAACTTGCCGGGTGCGCGCACCACGTAGACCTGCTCCCGCTCGCCGGAACGCACCACGGCTTCGGCCGGAATCACGACGGCATCGACCTTGCGCCGGGCATGGATGGTGACGTCGGCGAACAGATCCGGTTTCAGCAGCCGGTCGGCGTTGTCAAACACCAGACGGACCTTGATGGTGCGCGTCTTCGCTTCGGCGTACGGATAGATGTAGCCGACGCGGCCATGGAACACACGGCCCGGGACGGCGGCCAGGCTGATCTCGACCGGATCACCGGGCCGGATCCAGGACACCTCGTTTTCAAACACGTCGGCCAGCACCCAGACCCGCGACAGGTCGGCCAGCCTGTAGAGCTCGGTGGACGGCGTCACGTACTGCCCCTCGCGCGCACCGATCCGGATGACCACACCGTCGAAGGGCGAGTGGATATGCAGGTCTTTTTTGACCTTGCGCGAGCGCTCCAGCTCGCGGATCTGGTGCTCCGGGACATCCAGCAGTTCCAGCCGCTCCCGGGCGCTGCTGACCAGTTGTTCCGCACCCTTGCGGATTTCCTCGTACGGACTTTTCTCCAGGACAGCGAGGTTGTTCAGTGCCAGCAGGTATTCCTGCTGGCTGGTCACCAGCTTCGGCGAGTAGAGGCTGAGCAGGGAGGCATCCTGCCTGACGCGCTCGCCGGTCTTGTCGATAAACAGCTGCTTGATCCAGCCCTCGGTCTTGGGATGCAGGCGCGCGAGCTGCTCCTCGTCGTAGGAGACCCGGCCGGCCGCACGCACCTCGCGACCCAGGGTCTGCCGGGCGGCCCGGGCCGTGCGCACCCCCATGTTCTGCACGGTGACCGGATCGATCGTGACGGTGCCGGCCGGCGCACTGTCCGCACCGGTATGCCGCTCCGCATAGACCGGGATGTAATCCATGCCCATCTCGTCCTGCGCCGGCACCGGCGAGGTGATCGCGGGATTCATGGGATTGCGGTAGAACAGTACCTTGCGGTCCTCCGGCGCCTGGCCGGGTGCGCCCGCCGACATGCCGGACAGGACGGCGGGATGGTGTGCCAGCCAGTACCCGCCAGCGCCGCCCAGCAGCAGGGCCAGCACGATTGCAATCAGCGTCTGCCGGTTCATTCGGTCACCTCCTCGCCCACGGCCGCCGTCAGCCGGGCCAGTGCCTGACCGGCCTCGCTGAAGGTCTTCCAGTAGCGGGTCTCGTAGTCATACAGGGTGATCTGCGCGCGCACCAGGTTGAGGAAGTCCACCTTGTTGACCTGGTAGCCGGACAGCATCGAAGCGACCGATTGCCGGGCCTGCGGGATGATACCGGTCCTGAACAGCTCCACCTGCTGGCTGGCACGCCGGTAGTCGGAACGGGCTGCGGCGATGTCCGCCTGCACCTGCAGGAGCGCATCCTGCAGGGCGAATTGCCGCTGCTGGAGCTCACCGGCGCGCTGCTCGACGGCCTTGTCCTGCTTGCGTCCGGCATACAACGGCAGGCGGATCCCCAGCCGCACGCTGGCCATGTCGGGGCGGTCGCTGCCGCCGGCATTGCGGCCGGCGCGGAAGCCGTAGACCGCACCCAGCGTGAAATCGGGGTAGCGGTCCGCACGCGCCAGGGCGTGCCGTGCGCGTGCCGCCTCGATCTCCTGGCGCCGCTGCGTGAGCAGCGGCCTGGCGGATTCGGCCCTGCGCAACAGTTCTTCCTGCGGTAACAACGTGGCCAGCGGTTCGTCCAGCTTGTCCGGCAATCGCACCGGCGCAGCGGCGGCACGGTCGAGCAGGGCGTTGAGCCGCGCCGTCTCCTGCCGGCGGGCACCCTGCAGTTCCAGTTTCCGGTCGATCAGTTTCGACAGTTCCACCTGTGCCAGCAGGACCTCCTGCTGCAGCCCCTCCCCGACCTGGTATCGGGTCTGCGCGATCTGCACGAACTGGTGCAACAGGCCCCGGTTGCGGGACACGATCTCCAGCGCGCGATCGAGATAGAAGACCTGCCACCACGCCGTTTTCACCTTGTCGACCAGGTGCAGCCGCGCCTCGTCGACGTTGCTGGCCGCGGCAGCGGCATCGAATTCGGCCGCGCGCTGCTTGTCTTCGAGCTTGCCTGGAAACGGCAACGCCTGTTCGATACCGAGTTGCAGCTGCGTCATCGGTTCCTGCGCACGATCGAAGGTATCCACGGGCAGGTTCACGGCCCCCAGGCTGAGTACGGGGTCCGGCAGACTGCCGGCCTGTGACGGCACCGCGGCCATGGCGTCGGCACGCGCACGCAACGCGGCCAGGCCCGGGTTGCCGGCCGTGGCCGCCGCGACTGCGGCATCCAGCGTCAGCACGGGCGCTGCATCCGTGGGTGTCTGGGGTAGTGCAGCCGCCGCGACCGCGGCGGGCAGAATCAGTATCAGCCAGTTTAAATATCGGGGACCCGTCATGACCGGACTCCTCTCTTCGTTGTCGGAAAGCACCCGCGGCACCACAACGTGGCCGCCGGGTACGTAACGTACGAAAATCAGGAACGGGGGATGGGAGGTCGGTACGGTGGACGGGCAGCCCGGTCGGAGTAGCGTTCTGCAAACGCGGCCGGTTGGACCCGGATCCGGTCAAACACGGCGCAGTGGAGATAGTTGTCGATGGCGGAAAAGGCCGGGACGAAACACGGGCACGGGTGCTTGCAGTGGTGTCCGCCACAGCCGTGGTTGCATCCCGGACACGGGCTGGTGCCGTGGGCATCCCTGCCCGGCATCGGCAGCGCCTGCCGGCCCGGCGCGGCAGGTTGCATACGGGCACAGTGGGCCATGCTCCCCGCCAGGCTGAACTCCGGCATGGCCAGCACGCCGCGCACTGGCAGCACCGCCAGCGCGAGCGCCAGCACATATCTGATCCAGCGGTGAACCGGTTGCTGCATAACAGGGAGCATAGCCCTGTGCGGTCCGCCCATCAATGCTTCCGGTCAACCCAACGAGCTGTTCAAGGTGGCCGTCGACTTCGATTACCGGATGGAGCGCACGCCGCAGGCCCAGCAGCTGTTCGCCCGGCTGATGGGGACGCTGGTGCGCAAGGAATCGCTGCGCCACCTGGAACGGGCCGCGGTGGCCCGGGTCGTGGAGCACAGCGCACGCATGCTGGGTGACAACGGGAAACTGCTCACCCACATGCGCAGCCTCTCCGACATGCTGCGCGAATCCGATTACCAGGCCGCGCAGTAGCAACACGACACCATTACCCGCGCGGATGTACAGCAGGCCATCGACGCGCGCATCTACCGGGTGGACCGCCTCCGCGAACACCTGCTGGAGGAAATCCGCCGCGGCACCCTGTTGATCGACACCAGCGGTGCGAAAACCGGGCAGGTCAACGGCCTGTCCGTCATCGACATCGGCAATTTCGCATTCGGCCGGCCG
>CAYUFA010000110.1:0-7021 GCA_964443845.1 uncultured Ectothiorhodospiraceae bacterium | reverse complement strand
GGGCACCATACCGCCCACGCGGGGCGTGGCTGTATATTTATCCGCTCAGGATGCGTGGCCAGCGTTCGTGTATTGCGTCTTCGAGTTCCGGTTCCACCGTGACCACGTAGATGCGGCGCTCGTGCGCATCGCGCGCGACCAGTCCCTGTATCCATTGCCCGCGCGTCAGGTCGTACCAGTGGCTGTGGCCTTCCAGATCCTTTTCCATGAAGCACTTGACCGGCACTTTCACCGGGATCGGAAACCAGCGGTCCCAGCGTCCGGCGTAGATGCTGTCCAGCCGTGCCCAGCCACCCAGCGGTAACTGTCCGCGCTGTTCCTGTCGCCGCCCCCAGGCCAGCAGTTCGATAGCACCGCCGCGCATGGTGACCGGTAGCCGTGCCTTCGGGTTCGGGAAGTAGACACGCACGTCCTGGCCGTTGTGTGTGTAATAGACGCCGCCACACATGACAGGCTCACACGGTCTGCCGGTGCCCGAAGGGTTTCCAGGCCGGTGCGATCACGTCGGGCATGCTCGAGCGGTTGAGCAGTCGTGCCGGGGCAAGCACGAGCTGTCCGTAGCGTGCGTTGATGGCGTCCATGACGGCGTTGACCTCGTACTGTGCCTCGTTTCCTGCGTCGAACAAGTCCGGCTGGCTGCCGCGATCAACCGGGTCGAGCGCGGTGACCTGGACCTGGTGGATGCCTTCACCACGCCAGTGACCGGCGATGGCGGAACGGCACAGCGACATGATGATGCGACCATCATCGGTGGGCAGGGGCGTATGCAGTCTGTCGCCGATCCAGCCGTTGCCGGTACGCAATCCGATGGAAAAGACGGAGGCCTGGAGACGGTGGCGGCGCAGGCGTGCGCCCACCTTCTCGCTCATGTGCAGCAGCCAGGTCAGCAAAAGTTCCCGGTCGCGCGTGTCCGGAGGGAGGACCTTGCCGTGACCGATGGATTTGGGCGCCGGTACATCGGTCTGCAGGCCGGCCGGGTCGCAGCCCTGGCACATGTACCAGATGCGCCGGCCCGGGTTGCCGTAGCGCCGTGCCAGCACGCTGATGGGCAGTCGCCCGATCTGGCCGCAGGTGTGGACACCGTAGGACGCAAGAAACCCGCCGATGCCTTCGGCAATGCCGCACAGCGCCGTAACCGGTACGTCGCGCAGACGGTCCGCGGCCTCCCAGGGGCGGATGATGGTCAGCCCGTCCGGTTTCTCCAGCTTGGCGGCAAACTTGGCGGTGGTCTTGTCACCGCTGACCCCGATCGAGCACAGCAGCCCGGAGGATTCGAATACCTTGTGCCTGATCAGCCGGGCAATGCGTGCTGGCGGGCCGAGCAGTCGCTGGCAGCGGGTGATGTCGAGGAATGCCTCGTCGACGGAAAACACCTCGATGTCGGGAGTGATATCCTGCAATGCCGCCATGATGGCGGAGGAGGTGGCGGCATAGCGTTGCGGATGCGCCGGGCAGCGGATCAGTTCCTGGCACAGCCGCTGTGCCTGTTTCAGGCGCATGCCGGTGTGGATGCCAAAGGCGCGTGCCTCGTAGGAGCAGGTGATGATGCAGGTGCCCCGCAGTCCGTTGGTGATGGCGACCGGCCGGCCGCGCCATTCCGGGCGGTCGCGTTGCTCGATGGCCGCGAAGAACGCGTTCATGTCGACGTGCGCAATGGCCCTGGGCCATGGCTTTGGCAGGTGATTTCCGACAGTTTCTATAGGATTTTTCATATACTGTGATTATATACAGTATAGAACCATATTTTAGTTATGGGTCGACGTGTAATGGGCTATAGATTTACCATAAGACCACATTTTATATGAACTTAAGTCTTGGAGAGGGAGTGCGATGAATTCAGGAAGGAAATATTCTTTGATGGGGCCAAGAAATATAGAACTTGAACAGGCAGTAATGCGCCTGATACTGGTAACCTCTGCTGTTATATATGGAACCACAATAATAAACATAGGGGAGTACAGAATAAAAAATTCCGAGTCGATTGAACTGCTTGGATATTTCTATTTGCTTGTTTCGCTTGTGAGCATACTTCACGTTTACTATTTCCCGACTGGTCATCAAAGAAGGCACACCGTATACATGATGTTTGATGTGCTGGTGACAAGTATTGTCATGAATCACTTTGGAGAATATGGTGTTCCATATTTCGTGTTGTATCTATGGATAACCGTAGGTAATGGTTTTAGGTATGGGCATGGTGAACTAATACTTTGTTCTATAGTTTCACTTGTGGGCTTCCTATTCGTAATGTTTACCTCAGGGTTCTGGATGGCCGAGCGCTTGCTATCGGCTTCGTGTGTGTTGTTGCTCTCGGTGATTCCAATATATGTTGCAGTAATGTTAAAGAGACTGCAGTCAGAAAAAGAACGCGCAGAGCGCGCCAGTCAGGAGAAGTCCCGTTTTATCGCAAATGTCAGCCACGAAATTCGCACGCCCCTGAACGCAATTATCGGTCTGGGAGGGATGCTCGACAAGGTAGATACGAAAAAACAGGCTGAACTGATGCAGCACATTAACGATGCATCGGTTCTGCTCATGGGGCTGGTCGAGAGTGTGCTGGATTTCTCGCGTCTCGAAAGCGGAGACACCAGAATCCGTGAGGAGGTATTTGATCTGAGAGAATTGCTTGCCTCGGTAGAGCGGTTGTTCCTGATCAGGCTGCAGAGAAAAGGTCTTGAATACCGGTCAAGCATTCCTGACTCGCTGCCGGAAAGGATTATCGGGGACGCACAGAAAGTGCGCCAGGTGTTGATCAACCTGGTCGGAAACGCGGTCAAGTTTACAAATACGGGGTATGTTGAGTTACGCGTCTGCGAGGTGGCGGGCGACTCATGGATAAAATCGATCCGGTTCGAAATCATCGACACCGGCCCGGGTATCACCAGGGAGTTTCAGCGGCATATTTTCGAAAGGTTCCAGCAAGAGGATGATTCGGTCTCCAGGCAGCATGGCGGAACCGGACTGGGTACCTCCATATCCCGGCAGTTGGTGGAACTGATGGGTGGAAAGATCGACCTGGAGAGCACCTATGGTCGCGGCAGCAGATTCTGGTTTGAGCTGCCGCTTGTGCCGGCGTGTGATGTTACCGGTACACGGGCAGGAACAGATGGTGTGCCAGTGAATCAGCCTGCTCGCCATGGCAACAACGTGAGAGTCCTGGTAGTTGAGGATTGCGATATCAACTGCCTGGTTTATCGAACCATGTTTGGCCACCTGGGTATAGATGCCGTGTTTGCCAGAAACGGGGTGGAGGCCCTGGCCAGGCTGGAAGACGAACGCTACGACATGATGGTGTTCGACATGCACATGCCCGGCATGTCCGGAACGGAGGCGATCGAGCGGTATAACCAGCTGGTCCGGCGTGAACAGCGGCCGCCGATCGTGGTGATCACCGGCGATGCCACGCCGGACATGGAGAGTACCTGCAACCGGCTGGGCGTTGATGCACTGCTGACCAAGCCGGTTTCACTGGATAGCATCAGCCGCCTGGTCGGGAAGTATGCCAGTGTGCAGCCGGCTGCCTGCGAGCTGCCGGCCTGATTTGCCGGATGCACCGGCCACTGTTCCGGGGCCGGTAGCCGGTCGCTGTTTTCGGTCCTGCAAGTCCTATATAATCCCGCAGTTTCCAGGCGGACCATTTCCCCGGCATGATTGTCAAGACTCGATTCGCACCCAGCCCGACCGGCTTCCTGCACGTGGGAGGAGCCCGCACGGCACTTTTTTCATGGCTGCATGCACGCAAGCATGGCGGCAGGTTCGTGCTGCGCATCGAAGACACCGACCTGGAGAGATCCACGACGGAGTCCATCAATGCCATCCTCGAAGGCATGACCTGGCTGGGACTGGAATACGATGAAGGCCCCTTTTACCAGACCCACCGCTTCGAGCGGTACGACGAGGTGATCGACAGCCTGCTGGAACGGGGGCATGCGTACCGCTGCAACTGCTCCAGGGAACGACTCGATATCCTCCGGGACGAGCAGATGCGGCGCAAGATCAAGCCCCGCTACGACGGGCATTGCCGGGGCAGGAATGTCCCGTCCGAGCAACCTCACGTCGTACGGTTCGCGAACCCGGTTGACGGGGCCGTCGTCGTGAATGACCTGGTCCGGGGCAAGGTCGTTTTTCATAACCAGGAACTCGACGATCTCATCATCCGGCGCACGGATGGATCGCCCACGTACAACTTTACCGTCGTGGTGGATGACATGGACATGGAAATCACGCATGTCATCCGTGGCGACGATCATCTGAACAACACCCCGCGCCAGATCAACATCCTGACCTGTCTTGGCGCGCTGCCGCCGACCTACGCCCATGTGCCGATGATACTCGGGGATGACGGTAGCCGGCTTTCCAAACGGCATGGTGCCGTCAGTGTGATGGAGTACCGGAACCAGGGAATCCTGCCCGAGGCCCTGCTGAACTACCTGGTGCGCCTGGGCTGGTCACACGGTGACCGGGAAGTGTTCTCGCTGGACGAGATGGTGGAGTTGTTCGACATCAGGGACGTCAACAAGGCTGCATCCACGTTCAACACGGAAAAGCTGCGCTGGCTCAACCAGCAGTACATCAAGCAGGCGGATCCCCAGCGTCTGGCGCGTCTGCTGAGCGTACACCTGGGTGAGCTGGGCGTAGACCCTGCCTGCGGCCCTGATCTGGTCGACGTGGTCAGGGCGCAGCAGGAACGCGCGGCGACCCTTGCGGAAATGGCCCGGATCAGCGTCATGTTCTATCGTGACTACGACAGGATCGATGCGGATTCGGCCCGCAAGCACCTCGGTGCCGCAGCCCTGGAACCGCTCGGGCAGGCGCGCGCGGAACTGGAGGCCTTGCCGGACTGGTCGCCGGAAGCGATTCACCGGGTCGTGAAGACCGTTGCAGAACGGCTGGATCTGAAACTCGGCAAGGTGGCGCAGCCACTGCGAGTTGCCGTGACCGGTCGTGCTGCTTCTCCTGGTATAGATATCACCATGCACCTGGTCGGACGGGAGGCCTGCATGCGCAGGATTGACCGGGTTCTGGCGCAGCTGCGCAACGACTCGCATTTAGGATCGGCAAATGTCTGATGTGGAACTCACTTCCCGGGGAAATTTCATCCGCCAGATCATCGATGCGGACCTGGCTGCGGGCAGGAACAGCGGTCGGGTCGCGACGCGGTTTCCTCCCGAACCCAACGGCTACCTGCATATCGGCCATGCCAAGTCCATCTGCCTGAACTTCGGAATTGCCGCCGACTATAACGGGACCTGCAACCTGCGCTTCGACGACACCAACCCGCACAAGGAGAATGTCGAATATATCGAAGCCATCAAGGCCGATGTGCGCTGGCTGGGTTACGACTGGGATGACCGGCTGTACTTCGCGTCCGATTACTTCGAGCAACTCTATCAGTATGCCGTGGAACTGATTCGTGCCGGCAAGGCCTACGTGTGCGACCTCTCTGCCGAACAGATACGTGAATACCGGGGTACGCTCACGGAGCCGGGGAGAGACAGCCCGTTCCGGAATCGCGGAGTGGACGAGAATCTGGATCTTTTTGCACGGATGCGTGCCGGCGAGTTCCAGGATGGCCAGCGCGTGCTGCGTGCAAAAATCGATATGGTGTCACCAAACATCAATATGCGTGATCCCGCGCTCTACCGTATCCGGCATGGAGTGATCCATCACCAGACCGGAGAGGAATGGTGTATCTATCCGATGTACGATTACACGCACCCGGTCTCGGATGCCCTGGAAGGCATCACGCATTCCATCTGCACCCTCGAGTTCGCAGACCACCGGCCGCTGTATGACTGGGTACTGGACAATACCTCGGTGCCCTGCCATCCACAGCAAATCGAGTTCTCGCGCCTGAATCTCGAATACACGGTGATGAGCAAGCGCAAGCTCACCGAACTGGTGAGTGGCAGACACGTATCGGGCTGGGATGATCCGCGCATGCCGACCATTGCCGGTATGCGCCGCCGCGGGTACAGCCCGGCATCCATTCGCGACTTCAGCGCCCGGATCGGTGTCAGCAAGTCGGAAAACATGGTGGAAATGGGGTCGCTGGAAAACTGTGTCCGTGAGGATCTGAATGTAAATGCACAACGGCGCATGGCGGTACTGCAGCCATTGCCCGTGAAGATCCGCAATTATCCGCAGGACCGGACCGAGCAGCTGCGGGCTCCGAATCATCCGCAGAATCCGGAAATGGGGGACCGGCAGGTACCGTTCTGTTCCGAACTGTACATCGACCGGGCGGACTTCATGGAAGACCCGCCCAGGGGCTACAAGCGGCTGGTTCCGGGTGGCGAGGTGCGTTTGAGAAACGCCTACGTCATCCGCTGTGAGGAAATCCTGCGTGACGACGCGGGGCAGGTCAGCGGTCTGGTCTGCAGTTACGATCCGGCGACACTCGGGGCGAACCCGGAAGGCCGCAAGGTCAAGGGCGTGATTCACTGGGTCTCGGCGCGCCATGCCATCCAGGCCGAGGTGCGGCTGTATGATCGCTTGTTCAACCACCCGACGCCGGATGCGGCCAGGGAGGACGGCGATTACCGGCAACACCTCAATCCGGAATCACTCCGGGTGCTGACCGGATGTGTGCTCGAGCCGGCACTTGCGCAAGCGCTTCCCGGCACTGCATACCAGTTCGAGCGCGAGGGATATTTTCGTGCTGACCCGGTCGATTCCGCTCCGGATGCACTCGTGTTCAACCGGACCGTGACCCTGCGCGATTCCTGGGGGCAGGCGGCGCAAACCGGCAAATCCTGAAACCACACGGTGCCTGCATGTCCCTGGAACCGGCGGGTGTGACGCGCTGCCTGCTTGACAGGAATCTGCCGCTAACGTAAATTTCTCGTTTCGTTACGGGGCCATAGCTCAGCTGGGAGAGCGCTTGCATGGCATGCAAGAGGTCGGCGGTTCGATCCCGCCTGGCTCCACCAATTTTTCCGGGTACGTGCCCGGCACAGGTCTGAGGTCCCCATCGTCTAGCCGGCCTAGGACACCGCCCTTTCACGGCGGTAACAGGGGT
>CAYUFA010000109.1:0-7246 GCA_964443845.1 uncultured Ectothiorhodospiraceae bacterium | reverse complement strand
CTGGTTCGTGAGCTCGTCGGTAAATATGGTCCGCAAATACCTGTTATCAGGCTGGACAAGCAGGATAGAATCGAGTCACTCATGTCGGACCTGCAGGCCGTACGGGCCGGAGATCAGAGAATCCTGTAGCCTTCAGCGATGCAGCGTTTCCTCAGCTCCGGATCTTTCAGTCCGCGCAGCAGGTTATAAAAACTCCAGGCGTATTTGAAAGCGTGGCCAAGTCCGGGGCGTATCGGCTTCTTTCGCTTCCAGTAACCCTGGTCCAGCGGTGTCAATGAAGCAGGCGGGTGATCGGGGATACGTCGATCGGTTTGCTCCGGTCCGCGTCGGATGGTCCCGATATACATGCGGTAGGCATCATGGGCCTGCGCGGCGAGATGCGGGTAGCCCAGCCGGGACAGTTCAATGACAGCATGTCCGATGGTAATCAGGTGTCCTGACCATCCCTGACCGTACCCGGCATACCGCGCAACGGTTCGAAGATACTCGCTGAAGATAAATTCAATCAAGGCGCCTTCATCGGAAATCTCCGGGATCCCGTCGTCCTCCGCCAGGTCAACATGCCGGGTGGTGGTGAAATTTTCAATGAGCCTGCATATGCCCTCGATTCGGGCGGGCGTGATTGCCTCCGGGCAGTCCTGGAAGGCCTTGAGCGCGGCCGCGCCAAAAATGATGTTGTGCCCGACTTCACGCAGGTCGCCAATGCCGACAGCCAGTGTCTCCAGCAGTTGCTGCAGCAGGGCGCGGTCAGCCGGCTCATCCGGGGCAGGAAGAAATATCGTATCGGCTCGCAGCTCGCGGTCGATGCGGGCCTTGATGAGATCCTGTGTGGGTTCGTCGAGGCCGTTCTCCCGGCACAGGTAACAGGCGGCGATGACGGAGGTGGCCAGGTGCCCGTCACGGAAATATTGCTGTCCGTGAGCATGGCTGAGGCCATCCAGGCCCAGTTTCAGGTAGCTATCGTCCAGCATGGTCGCTTGCGTGTATGACATGGAGGGCGCATGCACCGAGCATGCGGGTGGTGGAGGTGGAATTCAATATAACACTGACCGCTGCCGCGTTACCAAATGACCTGCCGGGTAAGGCCTTTGTCCGGGTGCCGCACGGGGTAGACAGGGTTCTGTGCAGCCGTTTCCGCGCTCCACGATGCTGGGCCAGCATTGCCTCAATCGGTTATCACCGGAAAGCGGAGGGGATTTGCCGGCGGTCGCCTGTTCAATACACAGAGAATCCCGGTTCTTTGAAAAAATGGCAGATTTATCCGGTGCCGGCACATACCGTTCCGATTCGTGGGGTAGTATGCGAGGATGTGTGCGCTTTTTCAGCCGGCATGTCCCGATTATCCGGAACGAGGAGTACTGCCCATGTTCACAAACAGCCTGCCAGGGATATACCGGGCCGATGCCCTTGCCACGGGGAGTCGGTCAGGGGCGCTTGCTGTCATCCCTGGCTGGATCGCGCGACGGAGAGATGCCGGGAAATCGGTAGCGGCACAATCCGTCAAACGGCGGGTCGTCGTCCTGGCCGCCCTGTTGATACTCATCCAGCAGCATGGATCGGCCATGGGGGGGGCTATGGGTCCCGTTGAATCCCGGTCCGGTGCAGGTGTGCGCTCCGCGCCAGGGATCGTGGAGGCTGATACGACCTGGCTGGCCGCTGCCCGACACCACATTGCCCTGAGTGAGTATCGCGCGGGCAGGAACGCAAACGGTCTGCAGGCACCCAGTCGCCGGCATGCGTTCCGCACCTACTTCGAGCCGACCGGAATCCGGGTCGTGGATCGCGTTGCCGCGGGCAGTCCACAGCTACTGGCCCTGCGACTGGCGCAAATGGGACGGTCGAATTCCCTCACCCCCGTCCTTCCCGGTGAGGTCGCAAGCGACGGGGCGCGGGTCGAAATCCGGCATGGATCTCTCCTTGAGTGGTACGTGAACAGTCCCGCTGGCCTCGAGCAAGGGTTCACGCTACCGGAACGCGCCGAAGGTGAGGGCATGCTGGTGCTCGGGCTCTCGCTGGAAGGTGCCGCGGCCTCGGGGGGCGGGCAGTCGGTGCGGATTGCGACGGCCACAGGTCGCCAGCTTGGCTACGGACAGCTGCAGGCATTCGATGCGGCGGGTGTCCCGCTGCCGGTGGAGTTGTCGGTACCGTCCATTCACCGTTTGCAGCTGAGGGTGGACGACAGGAATGCTGTCTACCCCATCGTAATCGATCCCCTGTTGTCCGCCGATGCGGACACGCTGCTCGAATCCGATCAGGCAGGCGCACTGTTCGGTTTCTCCGTTGCCGCTGCGGGCGATGTCAACGGCGACGGTTACGATGACGTCATCGTGGGGGCCTTTCACTATGACGCGGGCGCGGCCGACGCTGGGGCGGCCTTCGTGTTTCTGGGCAGCGCAGCGGGCATCGCCGACGCGACCCCGGCAACCGCGAACACCCGGATCGTGTCCGGCCAGGCGGGTGCCAATCTGGGTGAAAACGTGGCCGGTGCGGGCGACGTCAACGGCGACGGCTTTGACGATGTCATCGTCGGCGCACCGTACTATGATGATGCTGGCGAGGTCGACGCAGGGGCGGCCTTCGTGTTTCTGGGCAGCGCAGCGGGCATCGCCGACGCGACCCCGGCAACCGCGAACACCCGGATCGTGTCCGGCCAGGCGGGTGCCAATCTGGGTGAACACGTGGCCGGTGCGGGCGACGTCAACGGCGACGGCTTTGACGATGTGATCGTCGGAGCACCGCACTATGACGCTGCTGGCGGGACCGACGCGGGGGCGGCCTTCATCTTCCACGGCGGTGCGGCAGGCATCCCCAACGGAAGCCCCGCGACGGCACAGACCCGGTTCACGGCTGGGCAGGCGGGTGCCAGTCTGGGTGAAAGCGTGGCCGGTGCGGGCGACGTCAACGGCGACGGCCTTGACGATGTCATCGTCGGAGCACCGCACTATGATGCTGGCGAGACCGACGAAGGGGCAGCCTTCGTTTTGCTGGGCAGTGCGTCCGGTATCGCCGATGCCACTCCGGCTACGGCTCACGCACGATTCGAAGGCAATCAGGCGGGGGCGTGGATGGGGGTCAGCGCGGCTGGTGCGGGTGATGTCAACGGCGATGGCTATGACGATGTCATCGTCGGAGCCCGGCGCTACGCTACCGCCGGCAAGACCGACGCGGGCATGGCCTTCGTGTTCTACGGCAGTGCAGCGGGCATGGCGGATGGCAGCCCCGCCACGGCCCGGACCCGGCTTGCGGGTGACCAGGCAGGGGCCTGGCTGGGCCACGCGGTGGCCGGTGCGGGTGACGTCAACGGCGACGGCTTCGACGACGTGATCGTCGGTGCCATGCGTTATGACACCGGGGTGTCGCTGCTGGGACGCGTGTACCGTTGGCTGAAAGGTACTTCGGATGAGGGTGCCGCGTTCCTGTTCTTCGGCAGTGCTTCCGGTATAGCGGACGCCGGCCCGGGCAGCGCCGGTGCCGTGTTCGAGAACGATCAGCCGGGCGCCAATATGGGCTATGGCGCGTCCGGTGCAGGCGACGTTAATGGTGACGGCTACGCGGATATTATCATCGGGGCCTACCATTTCGACTGTGGCCAGAAAGACGAGGGGGCCGCCTTCGTGCTACTGGGCGGTGACGCAGGCGTTCCCGGCGGGACAGGGCTGAGCGGCGGGTTGCCGCGCACCAGCTGCGAGCCGCTGTATCTGGGGTATCCCGTTAGCAGGATTGCTGCGGCACTCAGCGTCTTCGGCTGTCTCGCCGCCGGGGCGGTGGTACTCCTGCTCTGGAGACGATGCCGGAAAAATCCGGAAAGACCTGCTGCCTAGAACCTGTCTCACAATTCCACACGGCCGCGATCGTGGCGGTGTTTGTTGCCGGCCAGGCGCGGCGACCGGGCAGTGCGGCCGTCGCTACAGGAGCAAGCCGCAACACGGCCAGAGGCAATAAACACCCGGTCCAGAGGGTTGCGGCTCGCGCGGAATTATGAGACAGGTGCTGATGATTCCGTTACTTGCTCGATGCCAGATAGATGCGCTGGTACGATGTGTGTGCGCCACCTCGATGAATTCATAAGCAGTTATGAATGCAGAACACAATCGTAAATGGTCCGGGTGGCTGAGGTGGCCGGTACGCGCCGTGGTGGTAGTAGTGGCGCTGCTGCTCGGACCGCTGGGCGTGCTGGCGTTCGGTGGCCTGGACCTGGACACCAACTGGCGCGAGGCCAGCCACGCCAGCAGCGGGCTGGCGCCGCAACCCGCTGAGGAACCGGCGGCACTGGTACAGGTGTACGGGGCGCGTGCCTACAATTGGCGGGGTGCGTTTGCTATCCATAGCTGGATCGCCACCAAGCGCAGTGATGCAGCGGAGTACACGGTCTACCAGGTGATCGGCTGGAACCTCTACGCCGGTCACTCGGCGCTGGATGTGCGGCACGGCCCGCCCGACCAGCTCTGGTACGGCGCACAACCCGAACTGTTGCTGGATCGTCGTGGGCCAGGTGTCGATGCGCTCATCGACCGCATTGAGTCGGTGGTAGCGGAATACCCTTATACAGGGAAGTATCGGCTATGGCCCGGTCCGAACAGCAACACCTTTACCGCATTTGTGGCACGGCGGGTGCCCGGGCTGGGGCTTGATCTGCCACCCACTGCGATCGGCAAGGATTACCTGGCAGACGGACGGCTGGTCGCACGCATGCCGAGCGGCACCGGCTGGCAGATCTCCCTGTACGGTCTGTTGGGATTCGGCCTGGCGGAGGACGAAGGGGTCGAACTGAATGTCCTCGGCCTGGCTGCGGGTATTGACTTCAAGGACCGCGCCTTGCGCCTTCCCGGGATCGGCATCCTCAAGGTGTTCCCGCAGGGATAACCAGCCTGAGGTTCGAGCACGGGACAGGCAACGATCATCCGTTGCGCTTCGAATGTCCGTTTTGCATCGGGAAGGCCGCGGGTTTCACCGGCACTACGCCAACGCCAACGGCGCCAGGCAGGTGTCGGCTGTCAGGACCCCGGTTGTGCCGGCATGGCAGTGTCATGGCGGGTTGCCGGAACACGTTTCCTGATGCCGGCTGCCTTGTCAGGTGCGCTGTCACTGTCCGCCCCCTCGCACGCGTCACCCACATGATCACCGTCGCTGTCCCGCTGGCTGCTGGCGGCATCGCCGGGAATGAGGGGGCCGTTCGGCACCAGTATACAATTGTCCCTGTAATCCGGTACTCCGTCCGCGTCCGTGTCAAGCGGGTAGAGATCGGGAATCCGCTCGCTGCGGAATACCTGCAGCATGGCATGGGGCGCCGGATCGTAGACCAGCATATCGAACACCCGTTTGGCCGGCGTTGCGTGCGTTACTTCGATAACCCTGGTGGAGACCTTGCCCAGGCCCAGATCGGAACTGGCAACGCCGCCGGTAAAGCTGGTTCCACCAAACGTGATCAGTACATTGCCGGTTTTTTTCATCCAGTTCGCATCGGAGATATGACCTGAAAACAGCGGCTTTTCAATGTTCTTGCCATACTCCCAGACCTGTCGCACTTCCATTTTCTGCTCATCGATCGCGTATTCGACGGCCCGGCTGTAGTTGCGACTGTTCGGGATTTTTGGTTTGCCGTCGAACGGGCTGGCCCGGAAGTTGCCGTTGTCGAACAGCAGGAGGGTCCCCGCAGGCGTGATGGTCGGGGAATGCTGGTGATACTGCCATTCAAAAGGTTTTCCGACCGGGGTGAGCAGGTACGGCTGGAATGCCTTCGACCAGTTGGCATGCGTGCCCAGGATCCATTTCAGCTTGCCCGTGGAGCGGGAGAATTTCACCACGGCGTCCTGGTGCCGGAGCGACATGATGATCGAATCATCGCGCGTATCCTGAATCACGGCATTCACGTGCGCCCAGTCGTAACCAAGGGGCTGGTAAGCAGGGGGGCGCTTGTTCAGCGAGTTATACCCGATGCGATTTGTATCAAGCATGTGAACCAGGGGCCAGATGTGCAGGAGCTTGCCATTTTTGTCGAATTCCACGATCGGGTTGTCTTCCACATGGGCGGTTTTGCGCGGGGCGTTCGCATCGGTTTCGGAGGTGGGGAAACCAGCCAGGGTTGCCTGCTGAATGGTGATACTGAGAAAAGTTCCCTCGGCCGTGCGGATCATGTCATGGGTAAGGCGTGTCCCCGGGTCGTTCGGTGTGATGCGCCATAATTCGTCGCCCAGCATGTCGATCCTGACTATGTCGGACTCATCCCGGTACAGCAGGGTTCCGTCTGGAAGCAGGTAGTTGTTGACACCCCCCAGAGTCGAATACCAGACGACGTTGCCTCTGTTGTCGACGATGATCGTGTAGGTGGGAGCATTCTCGTGGTCGCATTCCCTGGTCCAGTCTGTTACCTGGCACATCCAGTCCAGTAGCATGTGCTTTGTCAGCCCGGTGCCGATCCCCGCAAGGGTAATTTCCCTGTCACCTCCCGCGCGGATGAATCGGGCCATCATGGTATAGCCGGGTTCCATGAGGGCAGGCTTGCTGACGAGTACTTTAATATCAGGGAAGTCAACCGGCAGTGGAGCCGTTGCGACCTGCAGGGACGGGGTAACGACCAGTTGCCGGTTGTGCTCATCGGTCAGTGTTGTCCTGATCGTATACGCCTTGTCTGGCTTGAGCCCCAGGACCGGGAGTGAGAAATCCGTCCTGAAATCGGCGAATTCAAGCGTCCGGCTTTCCTTTCCGGCGTTTACCTCGAGGGTGACCCGCGCAGGCACGTCCGTAGCGAGTTTGACAACAGCTGCAAGCGGCGTTTTTCCATTGGGGTCCAGGGTCAGGGTCGGACCTGATGTTACTGTGACGGCCCATGCCGGCGGGTTGCCCAGTAATACCATGAGCAGGAAAGCCAGCAGCAGCGGGAAGGTATCGACCAGCGGCAGTATGGACCGTGATTTACCGCAGGAATGACGCTGCTTGTTGAACATGAGGAAGATCACATGGCTGTCTGGCGCGTGGGAATGCCGTGCGGGATGCTAGAGCCTTAATTCGTGCTTGTACAGCCTGACCGGTTTCAGGCAGTTATTGCTGTCAACCTGGTATTGTTCCAGGTACTCCCCGGCACGAATATGGTTGACGTTGATGTTGTTGTAATCGGATCCATAGAGAAAGATGTCCGGGTTGCGTTCGGCCAGCCGTGCGATCCAGTCATCGTAAAGCGCCTTGCGCTCCTCGGCTGTATACAGCCAGTTGCTGTATATCGTGAAAAACGCATTGCTCCACCAGATCG
>CAYUFA010000108.1:4353-7355 GCA_964443845.1 uncultured Ectothiorhodospiraceae bacterium | reverse complement strand
GTCTCGTTCCGACGCTTGCCGCTGCCGCCGACAGCAACGCCTTCAACCCCGATATTGCCCTGGTCCTCAGCGGCATCTATTCCGACATCCAGCACGACCCCGATGGCTATACCATCCCCGGATTCACGCTGCCGGGCGACAGCGGCCCCGGCAGTCGCGGCTTCGGTCTGGGCGAATCGGAACTGGCGATCTACGCCAACATCGATCCCGACTGGTACGGCATGTTCACCTACTCGATGCATATGGATAACACTGCAGAGGTGGAGAATGCCTTCGTCCAGACCACCAGCCTGGGCCACGGCCTGACCGTCAAGGCCGGCCGTTTCTACTCCGGCCTCGGCTATCTCAACGAGCAGCACTCACACACCTGGGATTTCGTCGACGTTCCGCTGGCCTACCAGGTATTCCTCGGCTCGCAGCTCAAGGACGACGGTATCCAGCTGCGCTGGCTGGCACCCACCGACCTGTACGCAGAGTTCGGCGGCGAGTGGCTGAACGGCAGCAGCTTCCCGGCCGGCGGCAGCGGCAACCACGGCCGGGGCACCTACACCGCCTTCGTCCACATCGGCGACGACGTCGGCTTCAGCAACAGCTGGCGCGCCGGCCTCTCGTTTCTCCACACCAGGTCGATCGACCGCACCACCTGCATTGATGCGGGCTGCAGCACCGGTACCCCGGACAGCTTCACCGGCACCAGCAGGACACTGATCGCCGACTTCGTCTGGAAGTGGGCGCCCAACGGCAACGTCTACGACCGCAACTTCAAGCTGCAGGCCGAATACCTGCACCAGGGCGACAGCGGCGACTTCACGCCCGCCGGCGGCAGCGCCGCATCGCTCGACCGCAAGGCCGACGGCTGGTACGTGCAGGGGGTGTACCAGTTCATCCACGGCTGGCGCGCCGGCCTGCGCTACGACCGGCTTCGGGCCGACAACCCGGGCGCGGCCTTCACCGGTACCAGCCTCGACCCGCAGGGCGACACGCCGTCACGCGCGAGCGTCATGCTGGACTACACCAACAGCGAGTTCAGCCGCATCCGCCTGCAGTACAACCACGACGACGCCGGACCGGTGGCCGACAACCAGTGGTATGTGCAGTACATCATGAGCCTCGGCGCCCACCCCGCCCACATCTTCTGAGAGGGATCGAACGATGAAAACCTTTACCAAACTGTTTGCCCTGGTGCTGCTGGCGGGTGTGCTGCGTCCCGCCGGCGCCGACATCCACGTCTTTGCCTGTGAACCGGAGTGGGGCGCGCTGACCAGGGAACTGGCCGGCGACAAGGCCGATGTCTATACCGCCACCAACCCGTTCCAGGACCCGCACCACGTCCAGGCGCGGCCGTCGCTGATCTCCCGGCTGCGCCGTGCCGACCTGGCGGTCTGCACCGGTGCCCAGCTGGAGATCGGCTGGATGCCGCAGCTGCTGCTGCAATCGGGCAACAACCGGATCCAGAAAGGCCGGCCGGGCCACTTCGAGGCAGCATCCCAGGTAAAACTGCTGGAGGTGCCCGAGTCCGTCAACCGCGCCCTGGGCGATGTCCACCCCGACGGCAACCCGCACATCCAGACCGATCCGCGCAACATCGGCGCGGTAGCCAAGGCACTGACCGCACGGCTGCAGCAGGTCGACCCCGCCAACGCCGGTTACTACGCCACCCGCGGATCCGACTTCCTGAAACGCTGGAACGCCGCCAGCGACCGGTGGACGCAGGAGGCCAAACCGCTGCACGGCGTGCGCGTGGTGGTGCATCACGACGGCTGGTCCTACCTGTTCAACTGGCTCGGCATCGTAAAGGCCGGCGCACTGGAACCCAAGCCCGGGGTCCCGCCATCCGCCGGTCACCTGGCCGAACTGAAAGGGGCGCTGGCCGGCAACCCGGCCCGGATGGTCGTCCGTGCGGCGTACCAGGATGACCGCGCCGACCGCTGGCTGTCGGCACAGGCCGGCATCCCCGCCGTCGAACTGCCGTTCACCGTGGGTGGTACCCCCGGCGCCACGGACCTGTTCGGTCTCTTCCAGGACACCATCGCGCGCATGCTGCAGGCACTGAAGAAATGAACTTCTCCAACCTGGATCTCGGCATCATCGGCCCCGCCTTCGTGGCGGGGCTGCTGGTGCTGTCCACCCACGTACCGCTGGGGCGGCAGGTAATCGCCCGCGGCATCATCTTCATCGATCTCGCCATCGCACAGGTGGCCGGTGTCGGTGTCATCCTCGCCGCCAACCTGGGCTGGGACGAACACGGCATCGCCGCACAGCTGGCCGCCTTTCTGGCGGCACTGCTCGGTGCAGTGCTGCTGTGGGGCGTGGAAAAGCTGTGGCCGGATATCCAGGAGGCGCTGATCGGCGTGCTGTTCGTGCTTGCCGCCTGCATCGGCATCCTGCTGCTGGCGCACAACCCGGAGGGTGGCGAGCACCTGCGCGACCTGCTGGTCGGGCAGATCCTGTGGGCGAACTACGACATGCTGCTGGTACCCGGCCTGCTCTACGCGGCGATCCTCGCAGCCTGGTACCTGCTGCCCGGGCGGAATCATCCACTGGTATTCTATCCGCTGTTCGCGGTCACGGTGACCGTGTCGGTGCAGCTGGTGGGCGTCTACCTGGTATTCGCCAGCCTGATCCTGCCGGCGATCGCCGCGCGCCGGCGTGGCGGCCATGACGGCCTGTGGCTCGGTTACCTGCTGGGTGCCACCGGCTATGGCCTCGGCCTGCTGCTGTCGCTGGTGCTGGACCTGCCGGCGGGGGCGTTGATCGTCTGCTGCCTGCTGGTGTGCGTGCTGCCGTGGCTGATTGCACACCGCGCCACCCCCGTTGGGCTTCACGCTGCTCAGCCCAACCTACGACAGTGAAACCCGACGGGTAGATCAGCCCAACCTGCGACAGTGAAACCCGACGGGCAGAACAGCCCAGCCTGCGACAGTGAAACCCGACGGGCAGAACAGCGCAGCCTGCGACAGTGAAACCCGACGGGCAGAACAGCGCGCGACCGGGCGCTGTCG
>CAYUFA010000108.1:0-4253 GCA_964443845.1 uncultured Ectothiorhodospiraceae bacterium | reverse complement strand
CAGCCTGCGACAGTGAAACCCGACGGGCAGAACAGCGCGCGACCGGGCGCTGTCGGGTATCGCGCTGCTCAGCCCAACCTGCAAACCGCTGCGTCGCGGGGCGGCAGCTGCGGATCAGCTGCCGCAGCATCAGACCGCGTCAGGCCCTGCACTGCCAGCGCGTTCAGGTCCGCCGGCTCGTTGATGTTGGCGATCTCGCCATGCAGCTCCGGAATGGCAACCGGCGCCGCAGCGATCGCCCGCAACCAGTCATCCGACCGGCGCGCACCCGCGGCGAGGTAGCGCTGCAGGCCGTAAGGCAACTGGCCGGTCAGCGGCTCGTAGGCGATCACGCCCAGCACATGGATGTCCGACACGCGGTTCCCCTGCAGGCCCAGCAGGTATTCCGGCGCCGTGGAGTTGCGCGTTCCCTGCACGGTGTCGTGCGCCAGCGGCGTGCTGATCTCCTCGATGCCGGCGATGCGCGTGGAGCCGCAGTCGATGATCTTCACCGTGCCATAACGGTCGGGCACGATGTTCTCCGGCTTCAGGTCCGGGTGGACCATCTCCAGCCGGTGAAAGGCGCGCAGGCCGGCGGCGATCTGGGTCACGATCGCGCGCACGTCCTCCAGCGCCGGGCGCGGGTTGTCGGTCATCCACTGGCGCAGCGTCCAGCCTTCGATGTACTCGGTCACGTTGACAGGCACTGGCGGCGGCCATGCGGCTCGAACACGCGCAGCACGTGCTGGTTGCGGATGCGCCGGCCGGCCCATGCCTCGTGCAGGAAACCCTCGATGCAGGCCGTGTCGTCCTGGCAATGACATCATTTGATCGCCGTGTTCTTCCGTGGCCGTTCCCCTTGCGGCCTCCCGGCAGGCACGGCGTACCCGGCAAGATCCGGGCTGCAAGACAACCGGGGTGCGCGGATCAATCCAGCAAGGCGACCTTGCCGGCCTGTGCACTGGCGATCTGTTCCAGGTCGTTGCTGCGAATCATGTCCTGGATGCGTTCCACGTACTGGTCGCCGAGTTCGGAGTAGGCACCCAGTCCAGCGGCGAGCCGCAGGGCCGAGAGCGCCTGCTCATTTGCGCGTTGCTCCACGCGGCGGGTGCGCAGGGTGCGATAGGCCGGGTGGGTGTTGAGGTTGTGCATGTAGTCATGCAGGGAAGCCTCGATACTGGCATAGCTGCGCACCAGGTGGGTCTTGCCGGGCGCACGCCGTTTCGGGGTCATGCCCTGGCTGGCATCTTCGGTATGTATGCCGAACAGGTTGTTCCCTTTGCGGGCAAAGCGCGAACGCCCCCAGGCCGATTCGTTGGCCGCCTGCGCGATCACCAGGCCGGCCGGGACCGCATCGACCCGTCGCAACAGCTTGCGGATGGTCGCGGCGGTATCGTTCCCGGTGCTGACGTCATAGCCCTGCGCCAGGTTGTGCAGCCAGGAGCGTTGCTTCCGGTTGAGAGATTTGCCGTGCGCAAGCGCCCCCTGCAGGTCGAGGAGCTGGCCGCGCTGCCCCAGCAGGCGGGTATTTTCCCGCTTCACCAGCGGCAACAACGTCCCGATGAACAGGCGCTTGCGTTGTTCGACCGGCAGGTCGTCATCGGCCAGGGCAGCCGGCAGGCTGCCCGGCGCCACGGTTGCGTCCGCGCCGGGGCTGAGTGCGCCGGCAGGAGCGGTATGTCGTGCAGCACCCGGCCACACCGGGGGACGCCAGGCTGGCGGTGCAACCCATGCCGGACCCCGGTACATCGAACCCGGTCCATAGGGAGAACCCGCCCAGGCCGGCGGATAGCCGGTCCAGGCCACGGCATCGGCGGCCATCATCACCAGCACCACCGCGGAAATAAATTGTGCTATCAGATAGATAGCAAGTTTCTGTTGGTCGCGCACAGGACCGACCCCGGCCTGAATAGCAAATAATTGTTTTATTATATTCTAATATACTATCCAGAATCAATCCCTCCCGATGCCGGGTTACACGCCGGGTGATTATTCCCGGTACCAGCTGCCGTCCGGATTGCGCCGGATCCAGGGCTGGCTGTACCAGAGCCAGCCCCCGCCGCTGGCGGTTTGCGCCGTGCAGTTGTAGCGACTGCGACCTGCCGGCAACGGCCGGGGGGCGCGCACCTCGAACCGGGTATGTGCCGCATCCAGCCAGCGGGGCTGCACCCGTCCCTGCCCCGAAATGTAGCAGGCCAGCGTGTCGGGATCGTAGCCGCCGGGTTGCAGGGTGACGGTCAGCCGCGGGCGCGCGTCATCGACCGCAAGCAGGGGATCGTCCGGTCGCACCCGCACGACCGGCAACGCCCCGGCCTGGAGTTTTTCCCGCACCGCGTCCAGGTCCGCATACTGCTCCGCCAGCGGGTAGCGTGGCAGTGCCAGCAGGTCGGAATACACGCTGGCCGGGCCGGACTGCTGGCCGAAGGCGGTATAGCCGAGGTCCCCGACCAGGGTGCGCAGGGCGCGGTCGTATTCCCCGTAGGGATAGGCAAACAGCCGCGGGGCGGCGTGCAACTCCTGCTGCAGGCGGGACTGCGCATGTTGCAGGTCGGCACGCACCCGCGCCCGCCATTGCGCCTTGCTCTCGTCCGGCCGGCGCCGGATCAGATGATCATGGCTGCGGCTGTGATTGGCGAACGTGACCAGCCCGGTAGCGGCCATTTCCCGCATCTGCGCCCAGCTCATCATGGCAGACAGGTTGCGATCGACCGGGTCGGTCGCCACGAACACCGTAAACGGCCAGCCGCGCGTACGCAGGCGTGGCCAGGCCTCGCGCCACACCGAGACGTAGGCGTCGTCCACCGTGATGGCGACGACCTTGTCGGGCAGCGTCCGGTGTGCCCGCAGGTGGTCCGCGATCCGCGCGAGCGGCCACACGCGGTAGCCGTTGTTCGCAAGCAAGTCGAGGTGACGGTCGAACTGCTCCAGCGTGACGCTGGTGGACGGAGGCGTGTCGCTGCCGAAGTGGTGATAGAGCAGGATGACGGCATGGTCCGCCGCCCGTGCCGGCAACACCAGCCACAACAGCAGCAGGCCGGCCAGGCCGGCGCGAGGAGACAGGCCGAAGTTGCGCTGGAACATGAGCTGCCGGGCGATTACCGCCACCGGTACGTTGCGATCCCTGAGCGGATCATAAACGCATTGGCCAGCCGGTGCAGGGCCGTTCCTGTGCCGGTTTGCACCTGCGGCGCCGGCAAATGGCCTGCGGCCATCGATGCACACCCCGTGAGGTTTTCCGCCAGGACGTGGGAATTGGCGCCTATTTTGCGGATGAAGGGTCCGCGCAGTGCCCCACGGATACCCAGGGGATGACTTCACGCAGCTCAAGGTGGGAATTGACATCGATACGGCCATCGCGCTCCAGCGTGGCGAAACGATTGCCTTCGGCACTGGCAATCACGACCACCGGTTCCTGTCCCGGCACGCGCCGCATGCAATGAATCTTCCAGCCAAAGCACTCGATCTGCTGCAGCGACAGCAACTGGTGATCGTTCAGCAATTCGGTTGCATTGTCCGGGACCGGGCGCTGACCGGTACGTCTTTCCTCCCCGCCAGCCCGGTCCCCTTCGGGGACGTCCGTTGCACAGGCATCCGTGCGGAAATCAACCGCGGTGTTGATATCGATCCTGCCGTCCGGATCGATCACGCCGATCTGGGCGAATCTTGCGTTGCACACGACAGGAACGGGGTCCAGGAACAGCGGGTGGCGGACGAACAGCAGTTTCCAGCCAAGCATACTGACCTCTTCCAGGGTGTTTGCCTGTGCCGGTGTCAGCGTATTCCGGAGATCTTCCGGAATCGCCTGCTCTGCCCTGCGTCGCTCTTTTTCCATTGGCCGATGTCTGTACCATGCCAAACCGTGTGTCGACACGCTCCAGGCCGCCCCGACCCCGCATCGCAGCAGGCCAGCTGGAAACCGAAGCGTACCGCCCTGTAGTGATAAATCCCGTTGAACTCAAAGCTATTAGTCGGCAGCCACTGCCGGGGACTTGAAAGCGGGTCCCGGCGCCTCGAAGCGGACTCAAGCCACGTGCGCGGGCTGGCTGGCACGGGCCTGCCCGTAGCAACCCGGCCAGGGCCGGGAACAGCGCACGCTCTGCGCACGCGTCCCCGGCCCCATGTGGGTACGGCGCGGGATCATTCCAGCCGCTCGATACCGAGCGCCTTGAGAATGTATTTCTCGTAGATCGGTTCCGAGCTGCCCTTCTTCATCTTGCGAATGAAGTACTTCTCGAAGGCGATCTTGGCCAGGTGTACCCACTTGCCCTTCTTCA
>CAYUFA010000107.1:0-7523 GCA_964443845.1 uncultured Ectothiorhodospiraceae bacterium | reverse complement strand
TTGCCGGCCGCTCACTGCAACCACAGCGATGCCTGCATGGCGTCGAATGACGTTTGTCATGTTCGCGATTACTGCACTGTTCCTGCCGCGGTCGCGTTGGTGTCTCCGCTGGCAGTCACCACCTGGCAGCCGCCGGGGAGGTCGATACAGGAGGGTCCCGGCGGCGCGCGGTACAGGGTTCGGAAGATCGACAGATCACCGGCATCAACAGCGCCGGAAGCATCGAAATCCGCATCGGGATCGGCCGGCGTCTTCCGGTACCTGGACCTGAATATCGACAGGTCACCCGCGTCGACATAGCCCGACTGGTCCAGATCGGCGTCGCAGATATTGCCGTAGCCGTCGCCGTTGGTATCCCGTTGATCGGCATTGGGCGTATTGATGCAGTTGTCCTGGTTGTCCGGGATGCCGTCACCGTCCGCATCTACGATCGGAGGCGTGCCCCAGGTCGTGGAGGCCATGATCACGGGCGGCACCATCTTGCGGTCACCGGCGACTTGCACGGCACTCGGAACCTCGGCATTGATCCACGCATCCAGCATGTTGACGCCTTCCTGCCCGAGGAACGTACTTTGTCCGTTATTGGCCTTCCACAGGAACTGGATGTATTCCCAGCTGGTGCCCTGATAAAGCAGGTCGATGGTGGCGTAGACCGCGCCCGTGGGCGGATTCAGGCTGACCTCATCCCAGTAATGGTAGGTGCCGCCCGGCCCCGGGTTGCCGTACTGGCTGGCCGGCACCGGCAGCACGTTGCGCTTTCTGGCCACATCGTAGCTCATACCGTAGGGCGGGATGCGGTTGTCGCTGGCAACGTAGTTGTTGAGTGCGAAGTGGAAGCTTTCGTGATAGCTGCCGTCCGGTTGCGCGGCCAGATCGCCCAGGGTGAAATCCGGGGCACCGGTGCTGCGGTCGTAACTCAGCACCAGACCGGCCGGATAACCGGCCGCGAGCAGCTTGACCGCCCACTCCTTGGTGATGGCGTAGTGGGTCTCGTAGATCTTCGTGTTGGGGTCGTGCAGATTGAGGATCGACTCGACCTGAACGTCCGGGCCGCCGGCCGGGTTCGGGATGCTCGCACCGATGGGGCCGTAGGCGCCGTCTTCGCGCAGCAGCGTGTTGCTGCTGTCATACCATCTGGTGTTCAGCCACATGCGGCGTCCTTCCGGGTAGCCGGTGATCAGCTTGTGCCCGGTGAGGTTGACGATTTTCAGCGTATTGCCGTTGACCGTCAGCGCAGCCGCCTGGTTGAGGTGGGTTACGGCGCGTTGCCGGGCCAGGTCCATGGCCAGACGCTGGTTGTCGGTGAGTCCACCGCCGAAGCGCAGGGTGCCCCGGTCATCCTGGTATTGCGTCATATTGGCGAACCAGTAGTTGCCGCCGGTCTGGTCGTGTTTCGGCAGATCGGAACGCAACGGCGCAGTGCTGCTGTTGCAGCCTTTGGCCACGACCGGACTCATATGACAGCTCTGGCAGCTGAAGAAGCGCGTCGTGCCGTCTGCATAGTCACCGCCCTTCCCGGCCTGAAGCGCGGCCTGGTAGGTCACATCCAGCGCGCCACCGGCGTGCTGGAGGTCTGCGGGCAGGGTGTTGAAGCCGGAAACCGGTGTGGTCGGAAAGACGCTGGATTTGTATTCGCTGAAAGTGCGCTCGACAATGCCGTAGGCATAGGGTGGGTTGTTGAACGCGGCCTTGGCCGGATCGGGAGAAGGATCACCCGGTGCATCCAGTGTACCGTCTGCGACCACCGCCGGTGCGCCTGCCTGGGTGCCGTGGTTCGGCGCCAGGTCGCCCACGACCGGATTGGAAACGTCGTGGCACGAGCCGCAGAAGTCCACACTGCGGTGGAACGCCGACTGCAGGTACGCATGCGGCGCCACGGTCTGGCTGTAGGGGCCGAGTTTGTCGTCGTCTGGCCACAGGGAAAGCATGCCGTTGCCGTAGTAGCCCTCGCCGGCCGACTGACAGGTGCCGGAGGGATCGACCGGATCGTCCGAGCAGTTGGCGATGAACGGTGCATTCATCACGCCCTGATGCTCCGAGTTGTCCGTGTTGGTGATGGTGTGACAGGTGTTACAGTCGACGCCGTCCACGTCGGCGGACGCCAGACTGGAGCCGTCCGTTGGCGTGGAGCGTCCGCCATACCAGCCGCCCAGGCTGTGACAGCGCAGGCAGAAATCACCGGCACCGTCGAAGTCCTGCTCGACGACGGCCAGGGTGGACCAGAAGACCGGGTCGCGGGCGGCATTGGCCATGGCGCCGCCGCGCCACCCGGTGACCGGCTCGTTGTCGGGCGTCAGCGTATTGTAGCCGGCATGACAAAAGGCACAGTTGGTCGGTGATACGAAGTTGGTGACCTCAGTGGGCTGTGTGCCGGGCATCTGGACTTCGTTTGGCACGACATTCGCCGCCAGTGCGGAAGCGGTGATCAATGCAAGGAGACAGAAAGAAAGCGTGGCAAATAGCCCGGGTGTGCGTGGCATGTATAGATCCCCCATGGACTGTTGTTTTTGGAATGGTTCTATTATTGTCTGGGGGTTAAAGATACACCACTGGATCAAGGATTAGAACCTGTCTTAAATACTGCCGCATGAGCCGCGTTGCGGTTTGCGCAGGACAGGTTTCGCAGGCCCGGATTTCAGACGCAAGCCTTTGGGATCAGAAGATTTTTAATTTGGGGGCAGACCACGTTCTTCCACCGGGAAAAGCGTGGTCTGCCCCCATCTCTTCCCCAACTGCGCGATCCAGAACCAGTTGGAGAGCAATAAGGGGACGGAGGCGTTGTCCTCTTGGAAAATGCCTCCGTCCCCACTGCTGTCCCACAAACTCCCTCTCCCTCCGGGAGAAGGGACGCACGGTTTGTACAGCCGGTGTTGAATTTCATGTCCCGGCTCAGCTAATCGCCTGCAAGGTTGTGCAGAGTGAAAGTCTTGCTGATAGTTCAGCGGATTTATCTGGGACAGTAGTGCTCCATCCCCCTTTTTCAAATCCGGTACAGGATCCGGTCGAGCATGCGTGCCGGCAGCACGCGCTTCAGGGTTCCGAACAGGAAGGTCGGGAAGGTTACGTAGTAGCGCACGCGCGGGCGCGGGCTTTCCAGGGCATGGATCAGGCGTTGCAGGACGGCCTCGGGCGGCAGCGTGAACGGTACGGCAGGGCCCTCCGTGGCCAGGCGTTGTTCCATGGCCTCATAGGCGGCGCGGTGCGAGCTGGATGTCTTGTCGATGTTGCGCCGGTAGGCGGCAAAGGCGTTTTCGCGGAACCGGCTCAGGACCGGGCCGGGCTCGACCAGCACGATATGGATGCCGGTGCCACGCAACTCGAGCCGCAGCGTGTCGGCGATACCCTCGGTGGCATACTTGCTGGCGATGTAGGCACCGCGGTAACGCAGCGCGATGAATCCCAGGATGGAACTGTTGAACACGATCCGCCCGTGTCCCTGGCGGCGCATGACCGGCAGCACCCGCCGGGTCAGTTCGTGCCAGCCGAACACGTTGGTCTCGAACTGTTCGCGCAGGGCGGCCACCGGCAGGTCTTCCAGGGCCCCCGGCTGGCCATAGGCCCCGTTGTGAAAGACGGCGTCGAGCGTGCCGCCGGTCCGGTCCAGGATGTCATCCAGTGCCTGCGCCATGGAGTCGGTGCGGGCCAGATCCAGCGCATGACTTTCCAGGCCCGACTGCTGCAGCCGCAGCACGTCTTGCGCCGACCGCGCCGTGGCAAACACCCGCCAGCCGCGTGCCTGCAGGCCCTGTGCGGCACACAGGCCGATGCCGGAGGAGCAACCCGTGATCAGGATGGTTGGCATGTGGGTCGACCCGCGTGTGTTTGGTGTACAGGCTACTGATTATCGGCTCAAAAAGGGGCCGGATACATTTTTATCTGTCCGGGAAAAATGTATCCGGCCCCTTTTTGGCGGGGGATTGCCGGCTCCGGCGGGATTGAAAAGTGCTTGTGCGCGCCCGGGGCTTTCCTTAGTATCTCCGCGTTATTCAACAAGAATCATCCGTTCCGGACGGATGGCCATGATCATCAGGAGGGGTGTAATGAAGAAATCCAGACTGGCTGCCGTTGCTACCGGAGTAGTCCTCGCCGCCGCCACGCAACTGGCCGCCGCTGCCAGGGGTCCCGACTACACCTACGCTGACCTTGCCTACGTCTACACCGATGGAACCAGCGGTAACGACTTCACCGGCAACGGGGTGGGACTGAACATCTCCTTTGCCGCCACCAAGATGATTTTCCTGAAGTTCGGGTATCAGCGCGACCAGTTCGATGTAGGGGGTGTTGCGTCCAATGTCGATGCGGGCACGTTCCTGGTCGGAGGTGGTGCGCACTATGCAGTGATGAAGAAGCTCGACCTGCAGGGTTCGGCGAGTTACATCGATACGGAGTACACCGGCGGGATCCCGTCACGGGGTGACGACGGTTACCTGGTCTCGGTGGGCGCGCGCAGCATGCTGACCCGGAAGCTGGAACTGAATGCCTTTGCCAGCTACGATTCGCGGCGCAACATCATCAATACGGATAACCACAACATGATCTATTCGGTCGGTGGTGCCTACAAGCTGACCCGGGAGTTTTCCATGGTGGCCAGCATCAGCCATGGCGACCTGGCCGACCAGTACGGCATCGGGGTCCGGCTCGGCTTCTGATACGCTGGGGACAGTAGACTTAATCTGTCGTATTCAGATCAGGTTTCCAGCTCTCTCACAAGGACAGGTTAAGTCTACTGTCCCCCTGAATCAGAAACCCGCCGCAAGGCGGGTTTTTTGTGGCCGGGTCGGCACCGTCTCGGGTTGCCCCTCGGCGGTGCACGCGGTGTTGCGGGCGCTGGCCGTTGACCGTTGACTCCAGTCCATGCCGCGCAGGATCCGCTGCGGACCCGGGCAGCCGCTGCGCTCCGGTCAGCCGGTCGCGTGCACCAGTTGCTGCTTCTCTTCCTGTTGCAGCGCCCACAGCTTCGCATATACGCCGTGGTGTGCCAGCAGGGCCTGATGCCGGCCGGATTCGATGATGCGTCCGTTTTCCATGACCAGGATGCGATCGGCGTCGATGATGGTGGAGAGCCGGTGGGCGATCACCAGGCTGGTGTGGTGGGCGGCCACCTCGCGCAGTGCGGCGAGTATGACCTGCTCGGAATGGGAATCGAGGCTGGAAGTGGCCTCGTCGAACACCAGGATACGCGGATTCTTCAGGATGACCCGCGCAATCGCCACGCGCTGCTTCTCGCCGCCGGACAGTTTCAGCCCGCGTTCCCCGACCACGGTGTCGTAGCCTGCGGGCAGCCCGCTGATGAACCCATGGATATTGGCCAGCCGCGCGGCCTGCAGGACCTCCTCGCGGGTGGCGGAGGGTTTCGCGTAGGCGATGTTGTAATACAGGGTATCGTTGAACAGCACGGTATCCTGCGGCACGATGCCGATCGCCGCGCGCAGGCTTTGCTGGGTCACCGCGCGGATGTCCTGTCCGTTGACCAGGATGCGGCCGCCGCTGACGTCGTAGAACCGGAACAGCAGGCGCGCCACGGTGGACTTGCCGGCGCCGCTGGGCCCGACGATGGCCAGCTTCTCGCCGGCGGCTACCGTGAAGCTGACATCGTGCAGGATGGGCCGCTCCGGGTCGTAGGCGAACGACACGTGCTCGAAGCGGATTTCCCCGTCCCCGGCAACCAGCGCAGACGCGCCCGGCCGGTCGCGGATCTCCGGATCGCGTTCCAGCACCTCGAACATCAGGTGCATGTCGGCGATCGCGTGCTTGAGCTGGCTGTACACGATGCCGAGAAAGTTGAGCGGGATGAACAGCTGCAGCAGGAAGGCGTTGACCAGCACCAGGTCGCCGATGGTCATGTTGCCGTGCACCACGCCACTGGCCGCCAGCGACATCAGCAGTGTCACGGCCACGGCGATGATGGTGGCCTGGCCGAAATTCAGGGCGGACAGCGAGGTCTGGCTGAGAATGGCGGCATTCTCCCAGCCGCGCAGGCTTGCGTCGTAGCGGCCGAGTTCGTGTGCCTCGTTGCCGAAGTACTTCACGGTTTCATAGTTCAGCAGGCTGTCCACGGCGCGGGTGTTGGCGGTCGAATCCAGCGCGTTCATGGTCACGCGGTACTGCATGCGCCACTCGGTGATCAGCATGGTGAACGCGATGTAGACGATCACGGCCACGAACGTGACCACTGCGAACCAGACGTTGTAGCGTTTCAGCAGGATGCCGGCGATCATGGTGATCTCCACCAGCGTCGGCAGGATGTTGAACACCATGTAGTTCATCAGCGAGCTGACGCTGCGCGTGCCGCGGTCGATGTCGCGCGACAGGCCCCCGGTCTTGCGCTCGAGGTGAAAGCGCAGGGACAGCCGGTGCAGGTGCTCGAGCACCCGGACCGAGACCTTGCGCATGGCCCCGTGACGTACCCGCGCGAACACCGAGTCGCGCAGCTCGTTGAACAGCGAGCTGGCCAGCTTGAGGGCGCCATAGCCCAGCAGGAGGGTCAGCGGCAGCACCAGCAGGGCGTGGCTCTTGCTGTCGAGGCTGTCGACGATGTCCTTCAGGAGCAGCGGGATGGCGACGTTGGCCACCTTGGCCAGTATCAGGAAGGCGAGCGCGAGCAGCACCCGCCCGCGGTAGTCCCACAGGAACGGCGCCAGCGCACGCAGGGTTGCGAGGTCTTTGCCGGCGGGGCCGGGCATCTGGTCGGGGCGAAAATGCATGCTGGGTATCGGGTCGGAAGCTGCGGTATTGTCACAGAATCCGGCCGTGTGCGGAACCGCGACAGCGTGCGCGGAACCGGTTCCCACGCCCGCGCCGGCCTGTATAATGCGCGCGGTCTGGTGACAGACAGCCCGATGGAACCCGACGATGCCGATCTACGAATACCGGTGTGAAGCGTGTGGCCACACGTTTGAAACCCTGCAAAAGGTCAGTGATTCCCCCCTGGTGCGCTGCCCGGCCTGCGGGAAGGATGCCCTGAAGAAACTGGTCTCGGTCTCCGCGTTCCGCCTCAAGGGCGGCGGCTGGTACGAGACCGATTTCAAGACCGGCACCCGGAAAAACGTGGCCGGCGGCGACAAGGACAAAGGCGACAAGGACAAGAAGGCCGGGTCCGGCGACACCGCGGCCAAAACGAAAGACGCCACGTCCACGCCGAAAAAGTAAGCGCATTCAGGCGGATATTGCGCCGCACGGCACAAGCCCGTACCATTTTGCGCTTTCCCTGACCGACAAGCGGAAGCCCGGCATGCGCAGTCTCTATTGTGGCGATCTCAACACCACCCACCTCGACCACCAGGTGACCCTGTGTGGCTGGGTGCACCGGCGGCGCGACCATGGCGGGGTCATCTTCGTCGACCTGCGCGACCACCGTGGCCTGATCCAGGTGGTGTTCGACCCCGACGCACAGCAGACCTTCGCCACGGCGGAGCGGGTGCGCAACGAGTACGTGTTGCAGGTAACCGGCCGGGTGCGGCGCCGGCCTCCCGGTACCGAGAATCCCGACATGCCCACCGGCGAGGTCGAGGTGCTGGGGCTGG
>CAYUFA010000106.1:0-7677 GCA_964443845.1 uncultured Ectothiorhodospiraceae bacterium | reverse complement strand
TCTCCGATGAATTTCGCTCAGTACCAATTCGCCGCCAGGGCGGCCCCTGCAACACTCTTCCAGGAGTTCGCCCGGAGTTCGATTTCCGTGTTCTTCCGTGTGGTTCCGTGGCCATTATCCTGGTGCGATCGTCCGGAGATTGCCACGGCGCTGCGCGCCTCGCAATGACGCGGTACTATTTCGCCGCCAGGGCGGCCCCTGCAACACACTTCCAGGTATTCGCCTGGAGTTCGATTTCCGTGTTCTTCCGCGTGGTTCCGTGGCCATTATCCAGGGGCAATCGTCAGAAGATTGCCGATGACGGTGCATTGTACACAACGTGCGGGGAGTAGCCAGACGGGCCCCTGGCATGCGTTCCCGGTGTCGCCCTGTAGCGGGAGGGCGCCGGAACGTGCACCGGCGGGGCCGGAAAAAACCCGTGAATTCACCGGTGTTCGGCGTTGCCGTTTCATCGCGGGATGTTTATCCTAGTGAACCACTCAGGTTCTTGCCTGTCTACATGGCGGTAGAATATTCAGACCTGGTTACCAAGGAGCTTTATTCGCAATGAGCATGATCGAAAAAACCGTTCTGCATTCCGAAGCCTCGCTGCTGGCCACGCACAAGGTCCTGCGCAACACCTATGCCCTGCTTGCCCTGACGCTGCTGTTCAGCGCCGTGATGGCCGGTGTGTCGATCTCGGTCGCGGCCCCTTACGGGGTATCCACCGTGAGCAGCCTGGTGGCGATGGGTCTGCTCTGGTTCGTGATGCCGCGGACCGCCAACTCGAGCGCGGGTCTGTGGGTCATCTTCCTGATCACCGGCCTGCTCGGCTTCGGACTGGGTCCGATCATCAGCCATTACCTGGCCCTGCCCAACGGCGGGCAGGTGGTGATGACCGCACTGGGCGGCACCGGTCTGATCTTTCTCGGCCTGTCCGGATACGTGCTGACCACGCGCAAGGACTTTACCTTTATCGGCGGTTTCCTGGCCGTCGGCATGATGCTGGCGCTGGTCGCGATCGTCGCCAACCTGTTCCTGCACATGCCGGTGTTTTCACTGGCGCTGTCGGCCCTGTTCATCCTCCTGATGTCCGGCATGATCCTCTACCAGACCAGCGAGATCATCCACGGTGGCGAGACCAACTACATCATGGCCACAGTGACCCTGTACCTCGCGATCTACAACCTGTTCATCAGCCTGTTACAGATCCTGGGCGTGGCGAGCGACGAGTAACGCAACAGGAATTCCTGATCACCCGGGCCCCGCATGGCGGGGCCTGTGTTTTTTGGAGCCGCAACATGCAAGAGAGCTTCGAAGCCCGTAACGAACTCGAAGAAAAAATGCTCGCCGCGCAGGAAGGACAACTGAGCGGCGAGGAATTCATGAAGTACCTGATGGATACCCAGGTGTTCATGCCGGTCAGGGACTCGGTGGGCATCCAGGGTTTCACCAGCAGCACGCAGGCGATCCCGCTGACGCTGAAGAGCGAGGACGAAATCGAGGTGCTGATTCTGTTCACCAGCCCGGACCGCGCCAGGGATTTCGTGCGTGAATTTCCCGGCTACGAGGGTGGTCTGCTGGCGGAGTTCAGCTGGGTGCTGGAGCGCACCGGCAGCGGGATCGGCATCTCGATCAATCCCGACTGGCCGGTCGGTTTCGATCTCGAGCCGGGCATGGTCCAGCAGCTCAAAAGCAATTGACCGCACCGCCGCCCGCGCCGTTGCGGCGCGATCCCCTGCTCTACCTGGCCCTGCTGGCCGGGCCGCTTGCCTGGCTGGTGTTGTGGGGGTTGTACCCGGCGCCCGTGGCCTGGGACAAGCCGCTGCGTCACCCGCTGTGGTTCCTGCAGCTCAGCGTGCTGTACCCGGTGGTGGAGGAAATCGTGTTTCGTGGCCTGCTGCAGGAACTGGTGCAGGATTACCTGAGCAAGGCACGGCTCGGACCGCTGAGCGTGGCCAACCTGCTGACCAGTGTGCTGTTCACGGCGGCGCACTTTTTCTATCACCCGCCGCTGGCGGCCACGCTGGTCTTTTTCCCGTCCCTCGTGTTCGGTTTCTTCAAGGACCGCACCGCTGCCCTGACCGCCCCGATCCTGTTGCACGCGTTCTACAACGCGGGCTACCTCTGGCTGTTCGGCACGCCGGGCTGAGGCGGGATATTCCACGGCAGCGTTCGGTCGCGCATGAGATGCGTTCCTGCAATCAAGTGTTTCCGCGTGATTCCGTGGCCCTGTTGCATTCGCCGCCCGGACGGCTCCTGCCGCCAGGCCTTTTCCAGCAACGTAGGTTGGGCTGCGCGCAGCGCAGCCCAACGCGAGTACGGTTCGGGGCGATTCCGGTGTTGGGCTTCACGATGTTCAGCCCAAGCTACGACAGCGCCCGTGTTAGCAAGGTAATGAACCGCCGGTAACGCGCCCGCAGGGCCGGATCGTGCTGCGGCTCGAAACGGGCCACCGGTCCGGCCCGTTCCCAGCCGGGCGGGCCGCCTGCAGCCAGCCAGGCGATCCCGCGCGCGGTGGCCTCGACCTGCGCGGGGCGTTGCACGACGAGTCCGGACAGGTCCGCCAGCTTCTGGCACAGGCTGTCCAGCCGCGCCAATCCGCCACTTAAACGGATATCATGAATAGTTCCCGTATGTTCCTGTAATCGTTCAATGTTCGCTTGCAGCAGGAACAGGATGCTCTCGGCCACGCCTGCCATCGCCTCCGCCACGGACCGTGGCGTGCCGACGAACTGCGGTTCCGGTCCGGCCTGCCACCACGGGGCACCCAGCCCGGCCACGGTGTTGAGGAACAGCGGCGGCTCGTGCACCGTCGCCAGCCATTGCGGGAGCTGCGCCGCCACGTCCGTGACGGCCAGGTGCGCGGCCGCCCAGTCCAGTGCCGCCCCCGCCCCGTTGACGGTTCCTTCCAGGTAGTAGTCGGCCCGCTGTGCGTCACTGCGGGCGATGCCGGCGAGCAGTCCATCGGGCACATTGTCGAGCCGTGCCACGGGCAACAGCACGAACGCGCCGGTGCCGAGGTTGACGGTGAGGCTGTTCGCCGCCGGCTGGCCCAGCGCATACAGCGCCGCGGTCTGGTCCCCGTTGACGGCCCGCAGGGGAATCCGCCCCGGCGCGGTGATGCCATAGTCCGCACAGACGGGCCGGCAGTCCGGCAGCAAATCCCGCGCCACCCCGAACAGCTGCAGCAGATCCGGGTCCCAGTCGCGGGTGCGCAGGTTCCACAACAACGTACGCGCAGCGTTGGCATGGTCGACCAGGGCCGGCCGCCCCTGCAGCCAGTGAAACAGCAGCCAGGACACCAGCGGGCCCAGCAGCAACTCCCCGCCCGCCTGCGCCTGCGCCACCGCGGGGAGGTGTTCCTGCAGCCAGCGCAGCTTGCTGGCACCGTAGTGCGGCGACAGGCGCAGGCCGGTCTTCTGCGTCACACGCGACGCCTGTGCCGCCAGCGCGTCGATCAGCGGCGCATTGCGCCGGTCCTGCCAGCTCAGGACCGGTCCGAGCGCCGCGCCGCTGACCCGGTGCCAGGCCACCACGCTCGAGCGCTGGGTCGCCAGCCCGGCCGCGCGCAGCGCGCCGGCCTCGACCGCCGGTTCGGCGAGGACCGTGCGGACCACCGTGCACAGCGAGTCGAGGATTTCCGTGGCATCCTGTTCCACCCGGCCGTCTCCCCGGTCCTGCAGGGCGACGGCCCGGTGCGCGGCGGCGATCGCCCTGCCCTGTCCGTCGAACACCAGGGCGCGCGTGGCATGCGTGCCCTGGTCCACAGCCAGGTATTGTGCGGTTTCCATCAGTCGACCGGTACCAGCCGCAGCCTGGCGGTGTCGGCGACGGGCCTGGGCGCCGGCAGGCCGGGGGCCAGCCGCTGCAAAACCTTCTGGGCCGTGGCACGGTAACCGGTCAGCTTGCCACCGTAGACGGAGACCACCCGCGGCCGCTGTTCGTTGTCGACCGGTAACTGGGTTTCGCGCGAACGCGAGGACATCGCGGCCTGGCTGGCGGGCAGCACACGCAGCCCGGCAAAGCGCCCGAGCACCTGGTCGGACCGTGCGGGGAAATAATGGTGCAGGACCTCCAGCAGGTAGTCCTCCTCCCGCTGCAGGGGATGCACCTGGTCGGGGTCACCGGTATACGGGTGCTCGGTCGTGCCGAGCAGGCAGTGTTCCCCCCGTGGCAGCAGGAACACGACACGCCGGTCCTGCGGCGCTTCCAGGTAATAGGCACCGCGCCTCAGCGTGCCATCCAGCACCAGGTGTGTGCCCTGCACCAGTTCCAGCGGCGGGCCGGGCGGCACCGGGTCGATGCGGGAGGTCACCGCTGCGACCCACGGCCCGGTGGCATTGACCAGCACGCCGGACGTGCAATGGCGGTCGCTGCCGTGTTCCCGGTAGCGCACTGCGCAGCGCTCCCGGTCGACCCGGGCGCCGACGAATTCCGCCGGGCATGCGAGCGTGGCGCCGTGCATGATGGCCGAGTGCATGACCGCGCGCGTCAGCGCCGCGTCGTCGGTCTGCGCGTCGTGGTACCGGAACACCGCCTGCAGCTGCCGGGTATCGAGGCCGTCGAGATCGTCCCATTCCCCCGGCCGCAGGCGGCGGAAGCGGCTGCCGGCCTGGAACCCGCCCAGCAGGGCATACAGGCACAGCCCGGCACACAGGGTCAGCGGGCGGCGCCTGGTGTCCGGGTAGACCGGGATATGAAACGCCTGCAGCCGGACCAGCTCCGGGGCAATGCGCAGCAGGATGCTGCGCTCGTGCAGGCTCTCGCGCACCAGCCCGAAATCCCCGCCTTCCAGATAACGCAGGCCGCCGTGGATCAGCTTGCTGGAACGGCTCGAGGTACCCGCGGCCAGCGCACGCTGCTCCAGCAACAGTACCGTGTAACCGGCACAGGCGGCGGCCTGGGCCACGCCAACGCCATGGATGCCGCCACCGATGACGACGACATCGAAATGTTCAGCCATGCCCGGGTCCGCGGAATTCCGGCAGCGACAGCAGGGTACAGATGACGTTGGTCTCCACGAAGTGCACACCGCGCGCCAGGTAGCGCGCCACCTCCGGTGCCTCGTTTACGGTGTACACCGCCCACTGCCACGGGCCCGGCCAGAGTGGCACGGTGTCGGGCGGCAGGTGCCGGCGGCTGACAAACAGGAAATCGGGGGCGAGTTGCGTGGCCGTTTGCCGGGCCGCGTCGTCCCAGCCGCCCAGCACCCAGCCGCTACGGATGCGGCCGTGAGCGTGGCGAACCGCGTCCGCGTTGAACGAGATCAGCACGCACTGGTCATGCACCGGTGCCAGGCATTCCAGCACCCGCCCGATCACCCGGGCGGTGCCAAAGGCATCCAGGCTTTCCTGCTTGATCTCCACGAAGGCCTGCGCCTGCGGCCACTCCGCCAGCAGGGCTGCGAAGTCCGCCAGCCGGGCGATGCGCGCATCGGGAAATGCGTTGTCGAAGCGTTCCGGCTGGCTGGCCGGCAGGTCGCGCAGGTCGTGCCAGGGCGTCCGCGTGACTCGCAGCTCGCGGCCGGTCATGCGCAGCAGGTTGTCGTCGTGGCTGAGCACCGGAATGCCTTCCGCCGTGAGCTGGACATCGGTTTCCAGCAGCCGGGCGCCGGCTTCGAGCGCGGCGCGATAGCCTGCCAGGGAGTTTTCCGGGAGGCGTTCGGGCGTTCCCCGATGTGCGACCAGTACCTCGTTCATGATTCGTTCCACCATTCGTATACGATGCGCGCGACATGCGGGTTGACCAGGTAGCCGTAGGACTTGTGTACGTTCAGTCCCTTGTTGTCCCGGTAATGGTTGTACACGCCATAGCGCAGGTCGGTGATGCTGTCCACGTCGTGCTGCAGGACCATGCCGTGAAAATCGTCGGCCAGCGTGGGGTCCAGCGCGACCAGGTCGCCGCGTGCCGCGACGTTGACCCAGCGCCGGATGTTGCCGGGGTAGATGCGCGGGTGGTGATGCTGCATGCCGATCAGCCGTTTCTGGACGTAGTTCATGCCCAGCGGACAGCCGATGGTCAGGAAGCAGTCAACGCAGGGCCGGATACCTTCCAGGTGATCCAGCTCCCACAGGGCGTCGTAGGCGATGATGGAACCCATGCTGTGTGCGATCAGTAATACCCGGTCTCCGGCGCTGGCCGCCTCGCGCAGCGGCTGTTTCTGCACTTCGCGGATGTGGGCCCCCAGGTTGCCGTGGTTGCTGAAATAGGTTTCGGTCTCCTGGATGGATAACTTGACCCGCGAGTCAGGAATCAGCGGGATCAGCCAGGGCAGGTGGTCACCGATCTGGTACATGAGCCGGGCCATGCGGTAGCGCACCGGCCGGGCGTCATGGATATCGTCCTCGGGCCAGCTGCCCTGGCTGAGCAGCTGTTCCACCCAGGGCAGGTCTGCGAAAGCAGGGATCTCCTCCTGGTAGAACAGCCGGCCCCATGCCACCAGGGAAAACGCATGGGTGGCGACGATCGCCGCGGCGGTCGCCGGGTCGATGCGGCGCACGCCTTCCGCCAGGCAGCGCAGCAACAGGTCACGGTGTACATGTGGCGGGGGCTTGGGGTTCTTGCCATGGATGAAGAGGATGCGCTTCATACAGGCCGGTGCAGCGCCTCAGAACGATACCAGCTGTTCGCAGGTGGGCTCCGCACAGCAATACCAGTTTTCCGACAGGCGCGGTACCGCCCGCCCGGTGCCGTGCAGCTCGAGCGCCGGTACCGGGCTGCCATCGGCCTCCCAGGCCAGTTGCCAGACCCGCCGGAAGATGGCCTGGCGGGAGGTGCCGGCGCCCTCGGCCTGCATGACGAGGGCCTGCACCTGTTGTTGCAGGCGGTCCATGCGCGGATCCGGGTGTTGCCAGGCGTGACCGAGGATCTGCGGATCAAAGGCACCGACAATCTCATCGCTCCGGTCGATGTGCAGGATGTGCGAACCGGCCGGGATCAGCAAGCGGATCGACAGCTGTACCGGCGCGACCGCGTCCACCAGGCCCAGTGCGGCGATCTCCTGCAACAGCGTGCGGTAGCGTGCGAGCGTGGTCCACGGGGTGAACGCAACGAAGGTCGGCGCCAGGGCGACGCCGGCCGCGCGCAGGACATCGAGGGCCGTGTGCAGGTCGGCACGGGTATGACCCTTGTCGAGCAGGGCCAGGATTTCATCGTCCACCGCTTCCACGGCGGAGAGGATGAACAGACAGCCGTTGGCACCGAGTTCGCGGATCTCGTCCGGGTAGCGCACGATGTGCTCGATCTTGATCGTGGCATCGAAGGTCAGCGTGGGGAACTCGGCGTGCAGGGCGCGTACGATGCGCAGGGCATGCCCCGGCCCGTTGAAGAAATCCGGATCGCCGAACGACACGTGCTGCGCGCCGGCCGCGACCTGGTTGCGGATGTCCTGCAGCACGACTTCCGCCGGGATCACGAAGAAGCGGCCGGCGTACACCGGCACGATCGGGCAGTGGCGGCAGAAATACTTGCAACCGCGGGTAGTCTCGGCAAACCCCGCGGTGCGCCGGCTGCCGTCCGGCAGCACCAGGCTGGCATAGCGCTCCAGGGCAGGCAGCATGCTGCGGTCCGGGGTCACGAACGCCGTTTTTTCCAGCCGTACGCAGGGTACGGCGCCTGCGTCCGCCGTACCCTGCGTCAGCCCCTGCGCCAGCTCGATCAGCGCATTCTCGTATTCGCCGCCGATGCAATGCGGCA
>CAYUFA010000105.1:0-8076 GCA_964443845.1 uncultured Ectothiorhodospiraceae bacterium | reverse complement strand
AATCGCCAAAATGAATACCGCGGCGGTATTCATTTCGCTGTTGTTCTGGGGCTGGTTGTGGGGAATCCTGGGCATGCTGCTGAGTATTCCGATCATTGTCATCATGAAAGTAGTATCCCAGCATGTCGAGCAACTGAAGCCGGTGGCGGAACTGCTGGGAGAATAATGGGTGTCAGCGCGAACGTATTTACGGCAAGGACGGAAACAGATCGGAATTACCGACGTCGATTGTTCCGGACGAATCGACTTGCCTGGTAAAACATAGGAGTATGGTATGGCTACGAATACACAAACAGCAAGGGATCAACTGGTCGATGATTTCAAGAAGGTCATAGACGACGCGGAAGAGTTGCTCAAGGTTACCGCGAACGAGACCGGCGGAAAAATCGGTGCGGTGCGCGAGCGGGCCGAAGCAAATCTACGCGAGGCGCGTCGCAAACTGAATGAGCTGGAAGCCGATCTGGTAATCCAGACCAGGGCCGCAGCCAGGGCGGCGAATGAGCTCGTGCATGAAAATCCCTGGCAGTCGATAGCAATTGCAGGTGGCATTGGGTTACTAATCGGCATGGTCAGCAGTCGGCGCTAGGATCATGGCACGCGACGACACGGTGGTGCGATCGACGTCCACCCGGACGTCCGGTCTGCTGGCCTCGCTGCGGCAACTGCTGGCGACGTCTGCCGAGGTCCTGCGCACCCGGGTAGCGATCCTTTCCACGGAACTGGAGGAAGAAGGGATCAGGGTCCGGGAAATGATCCTCTTCGAACAGATGTCGTTGTTCTTTCTCGGGCTTGGCCTGCTGTTGACGACCCTATGCGTCGTACTGGCATTCTGGGAAACTCACCGGCTGTCGGTGCTGGCTGCATTCGCGGTTTTCTATCTGACTATCGGAACCGGCATTGCCCTGGTGATTCGACACAAGCACAAAACCCGCCCACGAATGTTTTCCACTACCTTGTCGGAACTGGACAAAGACCGTGAACGCCTGGTCTCCCGGTCATGAGTACGCGTAAGGGATATTTACTGCGACGCCGCGAGTGGCTGGTGTCGCAGGCTGCGGTCCAGCGCAGCGAAATAACCTCCGTTGCATCAGAACTGCAAAGAGGTTTTCGGTGGGTGGATGCAGGGTTTGCGCTTGGACAAGCGTTGCGCACGCATCCGCTACTGGCCATTGCGGGGGGCTCGCTGCTCTTGCGTGTGTCAAACTCCAAACGCTTGCTCTGGGCCGGCCAGTTGCTCACCGCCTGGGAATTGTTCAATGTGGTGCATACGCAGTGGCGTCAGCGCCAGATGTAACTGAAGTTTCAATAATCACCGGCTCCGTCAAGCTGGCCGGGAACTGTTACGTAAACAACAAATCAGGATAACCAATAATAAACGAGAATAGTTCTAATAAAGGATTGCCTTCTATCTTATTGCGCAGGAACCTGCAGAAGAGTAGTGCCATCAGATAAACGGGTGACAAAGGACGTGGAAACGGTCAGCCAAGAAACCCGTTTCCAATGGCCAACCGCTTGCTTGACGTGGTCGGATTACCTGGTACTGGCAGGCTGAATAATAACGGCTGTGTCACTACCTGTGCCGGTGTTGCCTTTGGCGCCTGTTCTACCAGTCGTTCCACTGGTCCCGGTCGCTCCGGTATCGCCAGCCGCTCCGGTATTGCCCGTATAGCCGGTATTCCCGGTATTTCCTGTCTCGCCTTTAGGTCCAGCTGGGCCAGCTCAAGCACTCAGCCCGAGCAGCATAATCAGCAGCGCGGAAGGTATTGAATATTTCATAAGTTTTCTCCAGATACGTGATAATCATCAAGTAGTTGAAACCAATACGATCGTATACAAGCAGGGCATTACCTTGTTAAGGAGCATCTGAACAGGTCATCCGTGCGAAAACGGGGATCCGGTAACTCACTTGTTCTGGTCAAACTGAATGCCCGCTTTCGCAGGATTGAAAGACTTAATCAGAACGTAGTTAAGTATTTTCATCCGACAAAAATAACTCCATTCGGTGACTAACATACACGGTACGATATGTGTGGAATGTGCCCCACTACCGCAATCAGTTCCCCCTCCTCGACGTTAAAGCCGGTGGCAAGGAGGCCTCTGTTTTCTTTATAGACCCTGGAAAGGTGATTAACCTCAAGCTGCATGGAAGATTCCACCTTGCGAGGCAGCGTGCCGTGCCCCCCCCTGCCGGTCCCGTCACCCGATGACTCAGGGACGGGACACAGAGCCTCTTACACGCGCTTTACCAGAAAAACGACCAGAAGGACCAGAACAACTACCACTAAATACACCAGCCATAACATTCTCTCTTCAATCTGGATTTCACTGTCCGTCTGCTGCCATCGATGCCGACTCGGAAGGACGGGGTCTGAATCAATTTGATTATTTTCATAAATCAGTATCTGTCCAGATCATCTATTGCGTCCAGTACCACACCGGTACCTACTGCAATCAACAAGATGTCAGACGCCACGCGAACGTACCGGTGCCGCGGAGGCGGCGGGGCCAGATATGCCAGGATCTGCGGCTGGAGATCATGATAGATTACGTCACGCGGTAGCCTTTGACCGATCTGCCACCTTCTTGCCTGTCCGGGTGGAAGACAGCCATTGTGTTTCTTGCGAAGACCTGGAGGACAGTGTCCGGAATGAATCTGCTGTGAATAATATTCATGTATCCTGTTTCGATGATAATCGTCAAAATACACAGCCCTGTTGCCCTCGTGATGATCCCTGGCGTCGTTGTGGTTCCTGTCTGAATAATGTCCATCATTACGCTGATGGCCCCGTTCTTCGTGATTTGTATTGTCGTTGCCGCCACCCTTATTGCGGCCACTTCCAGACTTCCTGTCATGGTTACCGGATTTGTCCTCGTGGCCACCGCCAGACCAGGGTGGTTTTTCAGCGAGCACCGAACCACAGGCTAATAACCCCATACATAGGAGCGCGAGCGCCTGGCGCTTGCGCGATTTGATTTGTTTCATAATAGTTCTCCAATAGCTGGATTAACGCACAAATTCGCGCACCCGTACATCGTTGCTCGGTTTTCCTGACCATGGCCAAATCTACGCCTTCTGCAGACGATATCTGTGCGTTGACGAACATACGGTTCTAATCGACAAACTACTAGAATCTGTCTCATATAATTGCCTGAGCAGGATGCCGATGGCAGCTAGCGGCACGAACCCGGGAGAATTCCCGGCGTAATATTCCCATCGGCAGAGGAGTCGACGTTGCCACTGTATCCAGATGAAGAAGCGGTCCCCAGCCAGCGCCGCTCATAGCGACGCAATCGGCGGCCGTCCTGCGTCCTGGGCTTGACCCGTCCCTGTCGAGACGACGAAAACATCTCAATGCCTTCCTGGCGCAATTCCTCATCCAGCTTGTCGCTGTCGTAGGCGCGACCACCGATCAGGTTCTCCGGCTTCGCTTCGGTCATGTAGAACTCAAAGCTCAGCTGCACCAGCGTGACTTCATGATGGCTGGCCGTGTGCGTACCGACCGCCAGCGGCAGTCCATGACGATCCACTATTGCCATTAAATTCCTTCCCTTACCACGTTTGCCCGGGCCGATCTCAGCACTACCGCCCCTTGGGCGAGGCAACGGTTGCATCAATGAAACACTCCGATTCATCGAGTGCTTCTTCATCACGCAACGCATTTGCCGGGTTGGTCAATACCCCTCTCAGCACCTCTTGCCGGTACCAGTACTGAAATCGGAGATACACGGTTTTTGTAATTCGGATAGCACTGCGGCAGCATGTGCCACTGGGCACCGGTGTTGAGGATCCAGAGTACGACTTCGAGAACCTGGCGGGCGGGTATCGGCTTGCGGCCTCGGCGATCGGAAGGAAGATGTTCCTCCGGAAAGTGTACCCGGATCCGTTCACAGTGTTCGTCGCTTAGCCGTAGCACGCATCAAATATACGATATCCTGTCCAGTACGGGATCTTGAGATTGGTTCTAGTGATAGACTTATGCAGTAAGCACATCAAATAAAATGATCAAGCCGACTCTAACGTGATGAGAGGAACTCATAATCGATGGATCGACAATCAGCCATTCCTGTCATCGATTCCTCCTGGTGTCGACTTGATCTGCGGCTTCCTGTCTCGTGTAAAAGGTGCCATCTTTCAGAAAGCCGGAAATCAGGGAATTTTTCGCACACGCGACTTTGCCGTTGATGTATCGTGCTGTGATCACTTCATCTGGCAGACCATCCAGTGTATGGAAGGCTGCCACCTGACCATTCGGATAGCGTGACAAGTAGACCATTCCCGTCTCCTGATCCCGAAATGCAGGTCTGAAACATGCTTCGCGACATCCTTCACTCACGCCTGCGCTGCCGCGATAGGCGCAGTTTTCCCGTTTGAGCACTGCAGCGTCAATGCATGCATTGAGTTCCCGCATACTTCGAATCCCCCTACCGCAATCGAGTTGTCAATTGACGCCGATCAGCATCAGAATGGTCGGCATCGTTGTTCCTGAGTGCCATTTCATGTCTCCAGAAAGTGGGCCATGACACCGCAGCAGCCGGGATCTCCCTCGCAGGACATACTGCTTACCGTGGCGTACCGAAACCCGTCTTCCACCTGTTTAACCCGTTGAATTTTCCAGGCAATAGCCCTTTTCAAGACTGCGCGGTCAGCATCGCTGATGCCCTGCAGTCAACGCTGCGTCCAATTGCAAATGCTACTCCAGCGACAGTTACCGTCTGTACGCGATCGCACACTGTGTCCGGTATATTTACCCTGTAAACATGGTTGCGCTCACGCTACAGGAACGGCAGTGCGCTGCAAGGTACCCGAGAACCATGCCTGGATCATACTGACATCAGCCGCCATGGACGCGAGCTGTCCTATGTGCGATACCTAACAGACTGCGCCTGATCATGCGACTAGTCTCTTCGTTCGTATCTGGAGTTTCGATGAGATTCTCCCTGCTGCAGCCCAAATCCGGAGTGTCTGCAAATAATGAGGCGGGTGGTTAGATCAAGTACAGGAGACACAGCATGAATCGTTTACTATTCGCAGCAACCCTGGCCGCCTTCACCACCGCGGCATTCGCGGCTGATAACCAGCATCATGCCCGCATTGGCCAACCCGACTACTATGGTCGCCTCGACTTCAATATCTATCCACACCCAAAAGTCATTAATCGTCATCCGGTAGCAATCGAGCGGGTATCGAAGGATCGCCCGCCGGTCTATCTGCGTGTGCCTGCGGGCCAGACCAAACACTGGCGCAGGTACTGCCGCAAGTACAACGCCTGCGGCGAGCGGGTCTTCTTTGTGCGGGATAACTGGTACAACCGCGAGTACGTTCCCTGGTACCAGGAACATTATCGTGATCGCCGGGATGCTCATGCTAACGAGCACAGGGATGACCACCATGACGTGCACGGTGATGATCACCACGGAAACCAGAACGATTACCGCAACAATAATCACAGCGATGCCCGTGATCACTAGGGCATTGGCGTGACGTCTGTCACGGCTCACACCTCTCCATACCTCTCCAGTGCAGCAAGTACCTGTGGCCATCATCCGGCAAGAGAGGTGATGTCGTACGCATGTCCGCGGCACACACTCATGCCATGAACGATTCCCGGATCACCGTGCTCCTCGTCGAGGACGATCCCGCCGACGCCAGACAGATTCAGGACGCGCTCGCGGGCACGGGAGACAGCTCAATGGGAGAACACTCGTTTCATATCGAATGGGTGATGCGGCTCGACGATGCACTCGAACGTCTGGACAGGGATCGTATCGAGCTGATACTGCTTGACCTCACGCTTCCCGACGGCCATAACCTCGATGTGTTCGATCAGGTGGTCAATGCGGCGCCGAACGCCCTGATCCTGATTCTGAGCACGACGCGCGATGAGGGAAACGCGCGTCTGGCCGTGCAACGCGGCGCATATGATAATTTCGTCAAAGGTCATATCGACGCTCACTGGTTGTCGCGCACCCTGCACTACGTCATCAGGGGCAATGCTGCCCGTGACGCACTGCAGAACAGCAAGGCGCGCTTCCGCGCAATGAGTGACGCATCCCCACTGGGTATCTTTGTCTCCGATGCAGAGGGCAACTGCGTCTATACGAACGCGGCTTATCAAAAGATCTCGGGGCTGAGTTTCGAACAGGCGCTGGGCACAAGCTGGAGCGTGGCGATCCATCCGGAGGATCGCCCGCGTGTCCTTGCCGATTGGAGAGCCGCGGCGCAGATCGATGCGCCATTCCGGACGGAGTTCCGCTTTCAGCGGAAAGACGGGAGCGTCATGTGGACGCGTGTCAACAGCGCCGCCATGCACGACGGGATGAGGCCGCGCGGCCATGTGCAGACGGTTGAGGATATCACGGCGCGCAAGGCAACGGAGTTCGGGTTGCAAGCAGCAGAAGAAGCCTTGTTCGTGGAGAAGGAGCGCGCTCAGGTCACGCTCAATTCCATCGGTGACGCGGTTCTGACCACCGAGCTCCTGGGCAACGTAACCTACCTGAATCTGGTGGCGGAGACGATGACCGGCTGGTCCCGTGAGGATGCGTTGGGCCAACCGCTTGCAGAGGTATTCAGAATCATCGACGGTACGACACGCGTTGTCGCCGCGAATCCGGCGCGGCGCGCCATGGATGAGGACAGGACCGTTGGGCTCGCTGCGGACTGCGTGCTGGTTCGCCGCGACGGAATGGAATGCCCTGTCGAGGATTCCGCCGCGCCTATCCACGACCAGGACGGCCGGGTCTCCGGGGCGGTGATCGTCTTCCACGACGTCAGCCCATCCCGGTCGATGGTGATGAAGGTGGCCCATCTGGCCCAGCACGATTTTCTCACCGGCCTGCCCAACCGGGTGCTGCTGACCGAACGTCTCTCCCAGGCAATCGGGCTGGCCCACCGTCAACGCAAGCAGGTCGCGCTGCTGTTCCTCGATCTGGATAACTTCAAACGTATCAACGATACACCGGGACATGTGATCGGCGACCGGCTGCTTCAGCTGGTGGCGGATCGCCTGGCCGCGTGTGTACGTGCCACGGATACGGTTTGCCGCCAGAGCGGTGACGGGTTCGTGACACAGCTGGCCGAGATCGAGCAGCCGCAGGATGCGGCGCACATTGCGGGGAAGTTGTGCGTCGCGCGCGCCGTGCCGCACCTCGTCGGCGGACACGAACTCCAAGTCATCCTGAGCATCGGCAACAGCGTATCTGCCGATGACGGCATTGACGTGGCCACCGCGATGTTCCACGCCAAGGCAAGGGGCCGCGGCAATTACCAGTTCCTCAGGGCCGACATGAACAGCCGCGCGGTCCACCGTCAGTAAGTTTGAACCTTTTTTAGTTACAGGTGTTCAAATTCTGCACTGCGGCAATTGACCATGCCAGGAGTCTGTCGGAGCTGAATGAAAGCGTCTGGACATATTTGCAAGTGGAGGCGATGAGCGAAGAAATTCGAATCGGGCACGCTGAGGAGTTTCTCTTGCCCACGGACGTAGAGGGGTACGAGTCCCTGGCTGAACTTGCCCTGGACCTGCGCTGGACATGGAATCATGCCACCGACCAGGTGTGGCGGCAGCTGGATCCCGTGCTGTGGGAGCTCACGCAGAACCCCTGGAGTATCCTGCAGACGGTCTCGAGGGAGAAACTCCAGCGTGTCCTGGCCGAGCCCGCATTCCGCAATACCATTGACGACCTGGTACAGGCCAGACGCAACGCGGCGCAGGCGCCCGCATGGTTTCAGCAGACACACCCGCAGGCGCAGCTGGGCTGTGTTGCGTATTTCAGCATGGAATTCATGTTGAGCGAGGCCATGCCCATTTACTCGGGCGGGCTCGGGAATGTCGCCGGCGATCAACTCAAGGCCGCCAGCGATCTGGGCGTACCGGTCATCGGTGTGGGTCTGCTCTACCAGCAGGGCTATTTTCGCCAGGTGATCGACAGGAATGGCGCGCAACAGGCGTTCTTCCCGTACAACGATCCCGGACAGTTACCGGTCACCCCGTTGCGCCAGGCGAACGGAGAATGGTTGCGGCTGGAAATCGCCTTGCCCGGTTACTCGGTCTGGCTGCGCGCCTGGCAGGTCCAGGT
>CAYUFA010000104.1:0-8384 GCA_964443845.1 uncultured Ectothiorhodospiraceae bacterium | reverse complement strand
GTCGACTACTGGCACTGGCTGATCTTCGGCGGCGTGCTGCTGCTGATCGAGGTGCTGGCACCGAGCTTCTTCTTTCTGTGGATGGCGGTGGCCGCCGCCGTGGTGGCCCTGGTGATGCTGCTGGTCCCGGAGCTGGACTGGCAGTACCAGCTGATGATCTTCTCGGTGCTGTCGGTGGTCAGCATCGTGCTGTTCCGTCGCTACCAGCGCGCCAGCCCGGCGCCCACCGACCAGCCGGCGCTGAACCGGCGCGGTGAGCAGTACATCGGACGCACGTTCACCCTGCAGGAGCCGATCGTGAACCACACCGGCGTGCTGCACGTCGATGACACCAGCTGGCGAGTCAGCGGTGACGACCTGCCGGCCGGTACCCGGGTCACGGTTACCGGCGCCGACGGTGTGATCCTGCAGGTACGCCGCAACGACCGTTGAGTCCGTACCCTGCGCCGGCCGCCACATCCCCGGGCCGGCTCTCAAACAGTGAACGGCATCACAGGCCCCTGCCGGGCAAGCCGTTACGCTGGCTCCAATATGCGCCGCCCGTGCCGATAAGCAATCAGACAACCACTGCTCCTGGTGGCGCACAGACACAGCGAAGGGCAACAGCATGGGCACACCGAAACCACACATTCTGTTCAGCAAGCGCTTCAATGGGCAGGAAATCCTGCGCGATCTGATTCCGCTGAACGCACTGAGCGAAGACCGCTTCCGCGAGATTGCAGCCAGCCTGACGATCCAGGACGTCAGCAGCGGACGCTACCTGTTCGGTGAAGGTGACCGGGACAATCGCTCTATTTACCTGCTTGACGGTGTGGTCAATTTTCTCGACCGCAACGGCAAGGTGACCGGTGTGGTCAGCGCCGGAACCGACCCGGCGCGCTACCCGCTGGCCAACCGCCAGCCGCGCATGGTCACGGCACGTGCCGCCACCAAGGCCGTGATCGCCTCGGTGGATTCCACGCTGCTCGACGTCATGCTGACCCTCGACCAGTCCACCGAGACCGGCGCGGTCGATATCAAGGCGCACACCGAGCAGGACTGGATGACGCGGATGCTGCAGTCGGACGCCTTCGCCCGGCTGTCGCCGTCCGATATCCAGCGCCTCATCCAGGCGCTGCAGCCGGTCACCTACTCCGCCGGAGACACCGTGATCCGGCAGGGCGACGAGGGCGATTATTTCTACATCATCCGCGAAGGCGCCTGCTCGGTCACCCGGCTCGCCTCCGGCAAGGGCTGGGACGTGCCACTGGCCGAACTCGCCACCGGTGACTGTTTCGGCGAGGATGCTCTCGTCTCGGACGGGACCCGCAACGCCACGGTCACCATGCTCACCGACGGCGTACTGATGCGGCTGTCGAAGCAGCAGTTCCTGGATATCCTGAAGAAGCAGCTGGTGCACTACGTCAGCTACGGCCTGGCGCTCGAGGGCACCCGTGCCGGCGACCGCTGGCTCGATGTGCGGCTGGCCGAGGAACATGCAAACGGTGCCATGGAAGACAGCATCAACATTCCGCTCGCCGCCATCCGCGCCAATACCTCCAGGCTCGACCCGGAAATCCGTTACATCGTGTACTGCGATACAGGCCGACGCAGTGCCGCCGCCGCTTTCCTGCTCACCCAGCGCGGGTTTGACGTGGCCGTACTGGAGGGCGGGCTGAATGAAAACACGCCCGACATCACAGCGGAAGAGCCGGCTGCCGCCGCGGCAGCCCCGGCTGCCAGCGTAACCCCGCTGCCCACGGCGGCAGCGGCAGTACCGGCTTCCGCCGAACCACAGCAACGGGAGGGGCGGATGAAGCAGATCAAGGAAGAACTCGCCGCACTGCGTGCCGAGGTGCAAGGCTACGCGGAACGTGTCGCGCAGCTGGAAGCCGCCTGCCGGCAGGAACAGCACGCACGCGTCGGCCTGCTGGCGAAAATCGACGCCCTGCTTGAGCGGCTGTAACGGCCCGGCTCCCGGTCCGTCACCGGCGGATAGGCAATCCGTCCGGGTCCGCTATAATGCAACGGTCCATTTCCGTTGCCTGCAGGAGTCCCCATGCGTAACCCCGTCATCCTGGCACTGCTGGTGCTGACACTCAGCGCCTGCAGCACCCTGGCCGGGAAACAGCGTTCCGCCGATCTGAACTCCGCCCTGTTCCATTACAACGAGGCGATCCGCTGGGGAGACTTCGCGGCTGCCGGCAAGTTCCGCCAGCCGGGGGATGCAACCGCCAGTTCCGTACCCGCGAGTGCGGATCCGGTGCGGGTGACCGCCTGTGAAATCAGCCAGGTCGACCTGTCCGAGGACAAACGCTCGGCGGAGGTCACCATGACCATATCCTATTACCGCGACAGTGGCCTGCTGGTGAAGTCCGTCACCGACCACCAGCACTGGATCTACGACGCCGACCACAAGGCCTGGTACATTACCACGCCGCCCCCGGTGCTGCGGTGAGCGGGAGGACCGGTATGCCATCACCGGACGCCTGCTGATGGCCTGGTGGGGGACACTGCTGGGCGGCACGCTCGGCTTCATGCTCGGCGGACCCCTGGGCGCCCTGCTGGGTGCCGCCCTGGGCCGTAACTTCGACCACGGATTCCAGCACCAGGCCGCCTTCGGGCCGGGCCAGCGCGAACGCGTGCAGGCGGCATTTTTCACCGCGACCTTTTCCGTCATGGGCCACATCGCCAAGGCGGACGGCCGGGTCACGCATGACGAGATCGCCACCACCGAAACGGTCATGTCCCGCATGCAGCTCGACCCCGGCCAGCGCAAGGCCGCGATCCGCCTGTTCCACCAGGGCAAGGCGCACGACTTCCCGCTGGACGAGGTGCTGGCACAGTTGCTGCAGGAATGCCACCGCCGCCGCAACCTGCTGCAGATGTTTCTCGAGATCCAGATTGCCACGGCAATGGCGGACGGCCGCCTGCACAATGCCGAACGCAACCTGCTCTACCGGATCGGCACGCAGCTCGGCTTCGACCACCGCAGCATCGAGCAGCTGCTGCACCTGGCCAGCCATCCCGGCAGCTCGACCACGGGCGGCGTGTCACTCGAGGAGGCCTATGCCATGCTCGGCATCGACAGCAAGGCCAGCGATGCCGAGGTCAAGAAAGCCTACCGCCGGCTGATGAACCAGCATCACCCGGACAAGCTGATCTCCCGGGGCCTGCCGGAGGAAATGATCCAGGTCGCGACCGAGAAAACGCAGCAGATCAAGGCAGCCTACGAGCGGGTCAAGGCGTCTCGCCACCTGCACTGAACGGCCATGCCTCCAATCGCACCCCCGTCTACCGTCCCGCCAGCCGGCGCCACCTGACCATGGCCGCCGTCACCGGGGATGCCCCGGATTATGCGGGCCTGACACCCGACGTGGTGCTCAACGCCGTCGAACAGGGCGGCGTGCAGACCGACGGGCGCCTGCTCGCACTGAACAGCTATGAGAACCGGGTGTACCAGGTCGGCATCGAAGACGGCCCGCCGCTGGTCGCAAAGTTCTATCGGCCCGAACGCTGGAACGATGCCACCATCCTGGAGGAACACGCCTTCAGCCTGGAACTGGCCGCGCAGGAACTGCCGGTCATCGCACCCCGGCCTCTGGAAGGCCAGACCCTGCTGCACGCGTCCGGGTACCGCTTCGCGCTGTATCCACGCCAGGGCGGCCACTGGCCGGAGCTGAACACCCGCAGCGACCGCGAATGGATCGGGCGGCTGCTGGGACGCCTGCACGCGGTCGGTGCGGTCCGCCCGTTCCGTCACCGCCCGGTGCTCGACATCGAGAGCTTCGGCTGGCAGTCGCGCTCCTTCCTGCTTGAACACGATTTCCTGCCCGCCCACATCGAGCACGCCTATCGCACGCTGAGCGGGGACCTGCTGCAGCAGGTCGAACAGCAGCATGCCGCTGCCGGAACGGTGCGCCGGATCCGGCTGCACGGGGACTGCCACCCGGGCAACATCCTCTGGAACCTGGACGGCCCGCATTTCGTCGACCTCGACGACTGCCGCAGCGGACCCGCGGTCCAGGACCTGTGGATGCTGGTATCGGGCGAGCGGGAGGAGATCCGGCAGCAGCTGGCGGACATCCTCAACGGCTACGAGCAGTTCTGTGATTTCGACGCGCGGCAGCTGCAACTGATCGAGGCGCTGCGCACCCTGCGCATGATGCATTACGCAGCCTGGCTGGCGCGGCGCTGGTCGGACCCGGCCTTTCCGCGCGCATTCCCCTGGTTCAACACCCCGCGGTACTGGGAGGACCACATCCTGGCGCTGCGGGAACAGGCCGGGTTGCTCAACGAGCCACCGCTGTCCCTCTGACACCGTGCGGGCAGTCCCGCCCGCGGCTACTCGGCGGCCTGCCGGACGTCGCTGCCGATGTCCTCCAGTGGCTTCGGCTTCGAGATCGCATAGCCCTGGCCATAATCCACACCCATTTCCCGCAGCATGCCCAGGATCGTCTCGTTGCGCACAAACTCCGCGATCGTGCGGGTGCCCAGCACCTTGCCCAGCTGCTGGATGGCGCTGACCATGGCGAAATCCACCTCGTCGGTGTCCATGTTGCGCACGAAGGCACCGTCGATCTTGAGATAATCCACAGGCAGGTTCTTCAGGTAGGCAAACGAACTCAAGCCACTGCCGAAGTCATCGAGCGCAAAGCGGCAGCCGAGACGGCGCAGCTCGCGGATGAAATTGGTCGCCGCGGTGAGGTTCGATACCGCCGCCGTCTCGGTAACCTCGAAACACAGCACGGACGGCGTCACACCGTACCTGCGGATCTCCGCCTTGATATGACTGAGCACCTTGGCGTCGGTGATCGAAAGCCCGGAGAGGTTGATCGAGAGGCTGTCGTGCTCCGTCGCCTGGCCGCTCTCCACGTACCCGGCGTACCAGGCCAGGGAATGGCTGACCACCCAGCGGTCCACGCTGTTGATGAGGTTGTAGCGTTCCGCCGCAGGCAGGAAGCGGTCCGGTGTCACCACGTTGCCGTCCGCATCATGCATGCGGATCAGTACCTCGATGTGCAATCCGCCGGTTTCCGGCGCGGCCAGGGTCCGGATCTCCTGGCAGTACAGTACCAGGCTGTCGGTGTCGAGCGCCTCGGAAATCCTGGATACCCAGCGCATCTCCGACTGCCGGCGTCGCAGTTCCGCATCGTTGGACTGGTAGATGTGATAGCGGTTGCCCCCGCGTTCCTTTGCTGCGTGACAGGCCAGATCCGCCTCGCTCATGACATGCGTCGCGCTTTCACTCCCCTGGCGGGCCAGCGCGACACCGATACTGGCGTTGATCTCGAAAATCCTTCCGCCGCTGCTGAAGCGCAGACCGCGTAATGCCACCATCAGGTCCTCGATCACACGCGCCGCGCTGACCAGCGTACAGTTCTTCATCAGGATGCCGAATTCGTCCCCGCCCAGCCTGGCAACCAGGTCCGAGTCGCGCAGGCAGCCACGCAGCTGGTCCGCGATCTGGCACAACAGGCGATCGCCGGCCTCATGACCGCAGATCTCGTTGATCACCTTGAGCTGGTCGATATCGAGCGAGCAGACCACGTGACTCTCGCCGCTCTGCGCAGAGGCCCGGATAGCCTGGTTCAGCCGTGCCTCGAACTCGGTCCGGTTCCACAGCCCGGTCAGCGCGTCGTGGGTGGCCTGGTAGGAGATGGTGCGTTCGAGGGTGCGCGCCCGGGTCACGTCATGGAACACCAGGATGGCACCCAGCACGCTGCCCGGCGTGGTGAGGATCGGCGAGATCGAATAGCGGATCGACAGCCGCGTACCGTCCTGGCGCACGATTTCAGCGTCGTCTGCGGACTTGACCACCTCGCCGAGCAACAGGCAGCGCGCCAGCACGTCCACCTGACCATCCCTGCTGACACCACCCTCCGTGCCCGCCGGGGTGAGCGAGAACACCCGGGAGATGGGCAGCCCGCGTGCGACCAGTTCGTCCCACCCGGTCAGCGACTCCGCGCTGGGATTCATGTACTCCACCTGCCCGTTCGCGTCGGTTGTGATCACCGCATCGGCGATCGATTGCAGCGTGACCTGCGCCCGTTCACGGGACTGTTCCAGCTGGAACTGGGCCTGCTTCCTGTCGGTGATATCCAGCAGGTAGCCGTGATAATGCGTCAGCACGCCGGACTCGTCGTAGACGGGCATCGTGTAGTCATAGACCCAGCGCACCGAGCCGTCAGCGGCCAGCAAACGGTAATCGAGGCTGATCGATTGCAGGCCGGAGCGGCCGGAAAAGAATTCCGAGTCCTCGACCCGCTGCAGGTCCGCCGGGTGTATCAGGTCCGTGAAATTCACCCTGCGCAGGACCAGGTCGCCGGACTCGTAGCCGAACTGCTCCACGGTATCGGAAACGTATTCGATCGGCCACCCCGTCGTGGTGGACCAGCGGAACAGCACGACCGGCCCGCTGGAAAACAGCCGCTGTTCCGTGCGCAGGCTGGCTTCTACAAGTCTGCGTTCCGTCACCTCGCTCTCGAGCTGGCGGTTGGCGCGGCTCATCTCATCCAGCAGGCCCGCGTTCGTCTGACGGAGTTCCAGCATGCGTATGGCCTGCCGGTTGTAGTTCCTGGCGATCATCAGCAGCCCGCCGGCGAACAGCATGATCATCAGGCCGAGGTTGTTCTGCAGGCGCTCGCTGTACACCAGCATGAACTGCGCGGGAATCAGCATGGCCGGGATCATGAAGGCGACGAACACCGTCATGTTGACCGCGTAGGAAGAAACGGCACCGGCCAGCACGCCGGCCAGGGTGATCAGTGCCAGGATCTGGTACTCGACCGGCCAGGCGAAACTGAACAGTACCCCGATACATCCCCAGGTCACGCCGGCGATGAAGGTGCCGACGAAGAAATACAGCATCCAGGCAGGCCGCTGGCGGGCCGCGTCGGATACCTGCCGGAAGCGCCACACCAGCAACAGCCTGGAGGCGGTCTGCACCGTCTGCGCGGCCAGCCAGTACACCAGGCCGTCGTGGCTGGCGACGGGCCACAATCCCACGATCACCAGCAGGGACAACAGGTAGGCAGTGACAATGGCTACCGGTGCCTGCCGGTAGATCAGCTCGACCTGTTCGTTCTCGATATCATTGTCAAACACGTCGATATCGGTGCAGCGTTCCACGTCCTGCCGCCGCGGGATGCACACACCATCCTGTTCGCGCCGTTCGATCATGCCGACCGATCCCGGGCGCCAGCGCTCCGACCGGCCCAGGCGCATTCCGGGCATCCCCCGTAAAAATCCGGAATTTTCATATGCTTGTTATCGGACAAAACGACAGGGTATTGAACCGGAGCGGATCCGCCGGAACGCGCCAGCCCGGACGGCCTGGGCCACCACGGACATGGATTTATCTGATTGTTTCTAAATGAAATATCTAGCAGCTGTGGGAACGGCACCCGGAGCGGGCCGCGACTTACCCGGAACGCGGCCGCAGCCAGGCTCCCAGGCGCTGCCAGAATCCGGCCGGTTTGCTGCAGGCGCGCCGGATGTCGATGGTGATCCCGGGGGTATCCGGCGCGGGGAGCTTGCGCACCAGCAACCCGGACTGGGCACGGTAGACGCGATACACGTAACCCGGCTGCATGTCCGCGTAGACGGAACTGCCATAGAGCGTATCGACCGGCGACAGGACGCCGGGAAAACGGGCCAGCACCGCCGGTAAATCCGGCTGCGGCTCCGGGTTGAGCGCGAAGAACCGGCGTGGCGCCTGGTTCTCCTGTGCCACGTTGTTGTAGCGGCCACCCAGGCGCTCGATGCGGTACAGGGCATCGAACCCGAGCAGGTTGGCCCACGGTCGCCATTTCAGGAAGCGCGCATCCAGCCGGAACGCGTCGCCATCCAGCAGGAAGCGGTGTTCCTCGCAGAAATCACCCCAGGCAATCCGTGCCTCATAGCGCTGCGGCCCGCGCGGCAGAAAGCGCAACTCGGCGATCGGCGCCTCGTCGGTCAGACGCTCGTAGGTGTACAGATTGGACACCAGCAGCAGTGCGGACACCGCCAGCGTGAGACCGAGTCCGGTCAGCGGAAACAGGATAAGGCGTCTCATGCCGACCATGATAGAGGATTCCCCGGGACAGGGCAGGTGCATCGCGCACAGAAAAGGCGGCTTGCGCCGCCTTTTCTGCCGCTACCGGGTGGCGTGTCAGTTGACGCGCGGATCCAGCTCGCCGGCGGCGTAGCGGCGGTACATATCCTCCAGGGTGATCGGCTTGATGCGCGAGGCGTTGCCGGCCGTGCCGAAGGCCTCGTAGCGCGCCACGCAGATTTCCTTCATGGCCTTGGTGGCGGCCTTCAGGTACTTGCGCGGGTCGAAATCCTTCGGATGCTCGTTCATATAGCGGCGGATGGCGCCGGTGGAGGCCATGCGCAGGTCGGTGTCGATGTTGACCTTGCGC
>CAYUFA010000103.1:4960-8521 GCA_964443845.1 uncultured Ectothiorhodospiraceae bacterium | reverse complement strand
ACAAGCACCACGTCACCGCTCTGCAGGATGATGTCCTGCTGCAGGTTCCTGCCCTTTTCGATGTCACCGTAGCGGAAGGGGGTTGAAGTCAGCTTGTTGCCCGTCCGGCGCAGGATGATAATCTTGTTGTCCGCTGCGTACGGCGTCATGCCGCCGGCCAGGCTGAGCGCCTGCACCACGTCCATATAGCGATTGGCGATGAATTCGCCAGGGTGCGCGACCTTGCCGATGACGTAGATTTTGTTGCCCGAGAGCTGCTGGATGGCAACCGTGACAACCGGATCCGGTATGTACTTGACCAGTTTGGCGGAAATCTCTCCCTGAAGTTCCGCAACCGACCGGCCGGCGGCCCGTACGTTGCCGACGAGCGGAAACGAGATTCCGCCATCGGGCCGGACCAGCACCTGTTTCTGGAGGTCTTCCTCCTTCCAGACTGATACTTCCAGCACATCACCCGGCTGGACCAGGTACACGTCGGCTGTGTCCGCGTCGGCTGCGGCATGGGCCAGGGGCAGGCCCCGGAGCAGAACGATTGCGGCGGCAACCAGTAACGTGGAGATTTTCATGTGAGTCCGTCCGATAGTTTGTATTGGCGGGAGAGCCGGTACGCAGAGCGCCTGTGAGGAGTGTTCACTAATCCATGCGAAACAATAACTAAACAGGATTGAAACAGATCGTCGCGAAGGCGTCAATCTGCGCGATACGGGTTTGCCGGGTCACAGCGGGTCGCGGGGCTTGCAGGGCTGAAAAAAAACGGCGCAGCCGGTACCGGCTGCGCCGCTGCTCAGGTACTGCCGGTTTAGTGGAGCCGGGAACTGCGGCGTTTCCAGCCCAGCCAGCCCAGCACGCCGCCCAGCAGCCACCAGGCACCGCCCTGCGCGGCGCCGGTGCGGGTGGCGGAGGACAGGCTGCAGCCGCCACCGGAGGTCTGCGGGGATGGCAGTCCGGGTGACGGCACTTCCGCGACGCCGCCAGGATCGGTTACCGAGCTGTTTGCCGCACCATCGGCATCGTTCGGGCCGCCATCCTCGATAGTGAGCTGTACGCAGCCATCGCCAAAGCCCAGCTGGTTACCAATGCGGCCGGCTTGCGCCAGCTGGTAGGTGCCGCCCGGTTCCGGACAGTCCACGCCGTCCATGGGTGCCGTCATGACACTGTTCCTGCCATTGATGACGAACGATCCCCAGGTCATGGCGCCGGCGTCAAACATGCGGTATTGCGACCAGAACGGAATGGCCTCGCTGAGCGGCAGCACGACCTGGGTGTACTGGTAGGCACCGGCAGCGTCCGTCGTTGACCGCAGCTGGTCCGTCGTGAACCCGAAGCAGCCTCCGACGCAGGAGCGTACGGCGGCGGGGTCCTCCACGGCGGGTGCCGTACTGTCCACTGTCAGCGGGATGGGCGATTTGCCGCTGACCGGGTTGCGTACCACCGGGATGGAAGCGGTGAAGCCACCGTCGGCGATCGGGGGCACGCCGCTGGCGGTTCTCAGGTCGAACGCCGCGTTCCAGTTCTTGAACGGTCCGTCGATCATGCGGCTGCCCAGGATGCCGTCGCCGTCCGGATCGGTGGTGGTGAGCATGTACTCCTTGCAACCCACGTCCCATACGACGACCACGTCGATAGCCTGGTTGCCGGACCACTCGAACAGCATGTGCGCACCGAGCTGGCCCGGACCGACGTGCATGGTCAGCGGCATCGGTGTGGTCAGGTCGTCGCAGTTGCTTGAACCATCCACGAGCGATGCGTACTTGGGTTCAGTGGGTGTGCCGACGTTAGCCCGCGGCATCGGGCAGGTCTCGAAGGTATAGTCGCCCGGGCCGAACAGGCGGATCGGGGTGGCGTTCCACAGCGAGCCGTAGAAGGGTTGTTGCGTCGTCAGCGCGGCACCCACGTCGGTACAGGTGTCTTCGGTGCCCGGTGCGCACAGCACCGTGGTGTCGATGTAACCGCTCACCGTGGTGTCCACGACGCCGGACGGTGTCACCGCGCCGCTCGGTCCACGCATGGTGAACAGTGCATCCACATTGCGTTGTCCTGCGGTATCCAGGTCAATCGTACAGGCCTTGCCGGTTATGCCAGCCGGCAGATTCAGGGTCACGGTCTGCTGGAAGTAGGGGGGGGTGCTGCCATTGCCCGTATCATCGACGGCGCGCCAGTCCACCGTGTTGTCGCCAGGCCCGAAGCCGGTCGAGCAATTGTCGGTATTGTTGTCGTTCGTCCAGTTGAAGCCGTCGAGTGACCACTGCTCCAGCGGCGCGGAGTCGACATTGTCGGTTGCGGTGACGGTGCCGAAGCACACGTTGTCAGCGGTGCTGATGACGCTGACGCTGACATTGGCCGGCGTGGAGGTGAATACAGGATTCGTGGTATCCGTGATGGTGACGGTCACATCCTGGGTCTTGAGGGACGTCGCTCCGCCAGCGGAGGTGGCACGCCAGGTGACGGTCAGCGTGGTGACGGTATCGGTGGCATTGACGGAGATGGTGTTGGTACTGCCATCATCGGCATGCCAGGTACTGCCACCGTCGGTACTGTAGTCCATGGTGACGCCTGCGCCTTCATCCGTCACGGTCCCGAGGTCCACGCTGATACTGGCCGGCGTGTTCTGTTCCGGTGCAGTGAAGCTCACATCCGCGGGCTGGGTAAACGCCGGCCCGGATCCGTCATCGATCAGCTTGAGTGTCACAAAATCGAAGTTGGCGTTGAAAGCCGGAAACGGCGCGGTCTGCATGGGCGACCCGCCAACCGAGGCCGAATCGCTGGCTAGCGGTAACGCGGCGGTGTAGTCCGGTGGGCCGGAATTGGAAGTATCAAACGTTGTGGTCGCGATCGGCACCGGGCCAATCGGGTACTTGCCCTTCGTGATGCCATTCGATGCCGGCGTCGCGCAGCTGGTGCATCCCGCACCACCGGAAACCACGTCATTGACGGCAAGGCCGCCGTTGATGGCCGTCATCAGGCCGGTTGCATCCCAGACGATCGTTACCGGGATGTTGTTGTTACCGTTCCAGTCAAATTTCATGTTACCCAGCAGCAAGGTGGCGCCGCCGGTATTCACCGGGTCACCGCTGGCATTGGTGAACGTAATGTCATGCGCAACTGCAGCACCACTGCCGTAGAACTCGAACGGATTGATGGTCATCGAGCCGCTCAGGGTTGTCGTGTCAATGGTGACGGTGCCGCTGACCTGGGTGCGCAGCCCGTAACCCCAGGTCGTGTCGCCGTAGTACGGGTAACTGGAGTTCAGCAAAGGTGCGCCGGACGGATCCAGCATGGTGAACAGGCCGTCGTTGCTGCTGCCGGTGAAGCTGAAGGTCAGGTTGGCGGCCAGGGCGTTGCTGCACAGCAGGCTGCCGCCGATTGCGGCGACCAGCGCACTGGCAACAGCCGTCTTCCTGGGCGTGCGGGTCGGTTTTGTTATCGAGTGTGTCATGCCACATCCTCCGGGTATTGGTTTGATGGCGCTGGCGCCGTTATCAGACTTGCCGAGGTTCGCCCGTGCTGTTGCCGGCGCGGCCTACAGGCTGTAGCCAAAGCTGATACCGAATGTGTTGATCT
>CAYUFA010000103.1:0-4860 GCA_964443845.1 uncultured Ectothiorhodospiraceae bacterium | reverse complement strand
GTTGCTGAAGGCGGTCGGACCCGAGATGGTGTTTTCAAAGGCGTGCATGGCATTGAACGACCATTCGATATTCTTGCTGGGGCGGTAGGATGCGCCCACCGTGAGGTGGTCCTCGACCGTGGCCGGTGCCAGCATGTTGAACAGGACCTGGTCCCTCTGGATGGTCGCATCGCCATGGTTGAAACCGGCACGAAAGCTCCAGGTGGAGTTGTAATCGTAATTGAAGCCGATCTTGTAGGCGGTCGAATCCCTCCAGCCGAAGCCCATGCCATAGTCGCCACCGAGTTTGCAGCCGGGCACGGCATCGTCGTCGCCGTTCGGATTGGAGGGGGTCACACCGCAGGGTCCGTACGGGTTGAAGTCACCCGGGTTGTTGACGTTCGGACCCGGATGGGCGACCGATGCGATATCGCTGTATTTGATCCGTTCGATATCAGCGGCAACCGTCAGCTTCGGTGTCACCTTGTAGGCAAGGCCGATGGTGTAGTTTTCCGGTATGTCGAAGTTACCGTGCTCGGCAAACAGGTTCTTGTATTTCTCGAACTTGGTCATGTATACCCGGGAAGAATAGTTCACTCCCAGGGAGAGGCGGTCGTCGAAGAACTTGCCCAGCCAGCCGACCCGGACACCGGCACCGTAGGACCAGTCATTGCCTTCACCGCTGACGTTTTCCTTGCTGCTGGCAAATCCGAGATCCTGGAAAGCACCGAGGCCATAGGCGCGGAAGGTTTGCACGCCGATGGCCAGAGAGGCGCCGACTATGTTGTGCTTGTTCACGACAAAGGCGGCGCTGGGCAGCATCTGCATCTGCAGCAGCTGCACGCCAACCGTCGTGCTGTCGGCATTGCAGTTGAAGTTATAAAAGTAGCTGCCGGTGCCGCCGCTGGTGTCACCGTTCACGCAGGTCGGATTGCCCGGCACCGTCTGGTGGAAGCGGGTATTGGCGCCGTTGCCGATGACGGTCATGCCGATATACAGTTTGCGGTTGAACTTGTAGATCGCACCGAAGCTGGGGATCAGGAATTCATTGCTGCCGCTCTTTTCGTTCGTTACATAGGGTATGGGTGAATCCGGCGTGCCCAGTTCGGTACTGCTGTGGATGATGGAGCGCGGTGGATTGAAAAATTCCCCGCCGAAATCAATGCGCAACGTGCTTACCCCGGCATCGGCCATGCCGGCCGGGTTGGAGGCAGCGGCGAGACCGTCCTGGGCATAGGCAACACCGACACCGCCCATGCTGCGTGACTTGGCGCCATACCCGATCAGGAAGTAACCATTGGTGGCGTACGCCGTGAAGGGTGTGAGCAGCAGGGCAAGGATACACAGATTGCGCAAGCGCAGGGATAACAGCGTCATAGGTCTCCTCCAGAAGTCCATGAAGTGTGATTCGGAGTTATTTACCGTAACGTCCCGTGATGCCCTGGTGTTCGGGTCGCGAGCAACTGGAGCGGGATGTGCGAGTAATTATTAGTTGCCCTGGAGTATTCCCTCGGGGTCCAGATCTTCCAGGAAGTATTTGCGCGCACATCATTGAGGTTGACAGTTATTTTGTCAAGTTGAAACAACCCGGTTACATGGCCTCATGCGCTGGCGGCCAGCCGAGTCCGTTCCCGCATTGTGCCCCACGAGTGCCGGTTGCTCCAGGCCGTCGTTTGGAACGGGATGCTTGCGATTTTGTGTTATTTTTCACTGTCCGGTTGGTGGTAGGGTTACCCGGGTTTCTGCAGATGCCTGTCGGATAATCTTACAAGATCGCCGATCCCGGAGAAGGGGTGCGCCAGGCGCCGTTAACATGTTGTAGATAAAAGCATTTATTGATCAATCTGCAGATTGCCGGGATCTGACATTGCTTGTGTTGCGTTGGTAATGTTTACAAACCTGTACCCAGGTCTGGCAACACCAATGTGCTCTGATACTCCAACTGCATGAAAGATAGAGATAAAATATAATTGGTCCGCATGTTGCATCCTATATGAGTGCTCAACCGGTTGTTGCCGGTGCTGACAGATCTGTTAAGGCACCGGGGATGACGGTTCGGGGTAACAACAATACGATTCGCCTTTTAATATCGATATTAACACGAATTTTGGAGTAAAATCATGAACTTGAAGAAAACTGCTTTAGCTTCTGCTGTTGCGATTTCTCTGGGGGCCAGCGTAGCTGCGGTGCCGACGACGGCCAGTGCCGCGATCGTCAATGCGACCTTCGACGGTCTGTTCACACTGTTGAACGCGTCCGGTGCGCCGAACCAGAATACCAGCTACCCGTACTACGGCGACACGACCTGGGGCTACGGCCTGCGTACCCAGATTTCCGGTACCTTCTCCTTCAACACCAGCACCGGTGCCGGGACTGCAACGGTCAACCCGTTCGACTTCTACGGCGCAGGCCCTGCTGTTGCCCATGACATCTCCATGCAGGCGATCGGTGACGGTGTAGGCGGTGGTGGCACCCTGGTTGCTGGCGGCCTGCTGTTCGACTGGAATGGCAACAACAACATCAGCGTGGGTATCATCCTTGACGCTGCCGGCCTGTTTGGGGCACTCCCGACTGCCGCTACCAGCACGACCATCTCCGGCGTGGGTGCGACCCCGGCCAGTGATGGGATCAACAAGGGCAAGTACCCGATCGGTGCCTCCCCGATGGCGACCACCACCTTTGACACGAACTTTAACCACGACCCCAGTTGTGCCATGACCGCCAGCTGCATCACCGGCGACGATGGTGTCGGTGGCAGCCCGATGGACAATGGCCCGTTCCCGGGCTTCAATGCCAACTTCGACATCACCAGTGTCCACGTCACCTCCGTGAGCACGGTGCCGGTACCGGCCGCAGTATGGCTGTTCGGTTCCGGCCTGCTCGGTCTGGTGGGTGTTGCCCGGCGCAAGAGCTGAGCCAGGACGATAGCGTCCACTTTCAGGGCGATTCTCCGGAATTGTGCTGAAGCAAGAAGCAGTGGGAAGGGGCGCTCTTTGGCGCCCCTTCCTTTTTCACTCCGGGCCAGGCTGGTCTATTGCTATAATCACGATATGTTTCAATCCGTTCCGAAGTCATCGCGAATACCATGTCGCAGGACATCAATCTTTCTCCAATCCTGACCCGGGCCCCGTAGTTCATGATGGAGCCGTCTTCGTCCCGGATCACCGAGGTTGAAAGTCGGGCGCAGGAATGTTTCCAGCAGGGCCGGCTGGCCGAGGCCATGGAAAATTTTGAGCACCTGTGCCGGTTATGTCCGCAGGATCCCCGTGTATGGCACCGGCTTGGCGTGGTCTACGGGGCGCTGGGTGATCCGGAAAACGCGCTGCGCTGCGCCCGGCAGACGACCATGCTGGCACCTCAGGTTATTGCCGGATACCGCAACCTCGGGCATTACCTGCTGCAACTCGGTAGAGCCGCCGAGGCCGAGACAGTATTTCGCCAGGCAGTGTCCATGCCGGGAAATCAGGGCATGGACCAGAACAACCTGGGGGCGGCGCTGGCGGCATTGCAACGGCACGACGAGGCCATTCGCTGCTACGAACGCGCCATCGCACTGAGTCCGGACGATCCCTCATTCCATTTCAATCTCGCCGCGACCTTCCACGCGCTCGGGCGCTGGCCTGAGGCCGCGCGCTGCTACCGGGCTGCGAGCGGGATGGTACCCGGTGAGCCGCGCTATCTTGCCGGCCTTGCTAGCGCCTTGCGGGCAGGCGGGGAGGATGAACAGGCGCTTGCGGCCTGGTTGCAGGTGCAGCAACTTGTCCCGCACGACCTGGAGGCGTTGGGCAACATCGGTGCCATCTGCCATGAGCATGGACGGCTCGCCGCCGCGGCGCAGGCGTATGCACGGGCCGTTGCGGCAGCGCCGGGTGAGGTGGGGCCCTTGATGTACCTGGGGCTCGTCCAGCTCGATATCGGTGATACCGACAAGGCCCGGGAGTGCTTCAGTGCGTGCATTGCGATTGAGCCGGATAATGCGCAGGCCCGGTATAACTACGCGCTGGCACTGGAACGTTCCGGAAAGCTCGAGGAAGCACTGGAGGCCTATCGGCAGGTACCGCCCGGAACCCATCAACTCGACCTGCTGGGTGCGCAGGCCGGGGTACTGGAAAAACTGGGTGAGTTCGAGGCCGCCCATGCATCGCTCGAACCCGTGATCGAATCCGGTACTGCCGGATTGCGTGCGCTCGATACCTATGCACGTTTGTGCCGCCACTTCGGCGAGTGCGACCAGGCGACCCGGCGGATCGAGGATTTTCTGCAATCCGGTGCAGCCGATGAAACTGAACAGCGACATCTGCACTTCCGGGCCGGGGAACTCTATGACCGGCAGCAACGCTACGACGAGGCCTTTCGGCATTTCGAGACGGCTAACCGCCTGAGGCGCTACCGGTACAACGCTGCAGAAGATGAGCGCTACGTCGATCGCCTGATAGAGGTATTCTCGCCGGAGCACTATGCCCGGTTGCCATCCGCCCTGCCTGCCGCCGATATAACACCGATCTTTATCGTCGGCATGCCAAGGTCGGGCACCACGCTGGTTGAGCGGATTCTGGCCAGTCATCCCGAGGTATACGCAGGTGATGAACTGACCTTCATCTCGCGCATTGTCAATTCGACGCGCACCTGCAATGGACAGCTGCGCGGCTTCCCGGATTACGTGGGTCATCTGATACAGGCAGATTGCGAAGATATGGCCAGGACCTACCTGGATGAATTACGCGCGCTCGCGCCGGGTGCACGGTTCGTGACCGACAAGATGCCGCACAATTTCCCGTACCTCGGCCTGATGCATCGCCTGTTTCCGGATGCACCTATCATCCACTGCCTGCGTGATCCCGCCGATGTGTGCCTGTCCTGCTATTTCCAGGATTTCGCCAG
>CAYUFA010000102.1:0-8532 GCA_964443845.1 uncultured Ectothiorhodospiraceae bacterium | reverse complement strand
GGATGGCTGCCGGCAACGAGTAAACGGTATCTATCAGTACGTGATCGAGCAGGGGTACCCTGGCTTCGAGTGAAACAGCCATGCTGGCACGGTCCATCTTGGTCAGGATGTCATCATTCAGGTAGGTCTTGAGATCAAGATATTGCATTCTCGAGAAAGGATCGAGGTCTTCCCGCCAGTACCTGCGGAAGTGCCACAGGTCATCATACCCGTCGAACTGATCGAGAAAATGTCCTGACAGCAGGCCTTGCTTGTCCTGCCGCGAGAACGCGGAAATGAATCTGGCATAGCGTTCCAGCGGTCCGAGCGCCGCCGCTTCGAGCGACCACTTTCCCTTGAATCCGGTTGGTGCCAGTTTCATTGGTGCTGCCGCTATCCGGCGCAGAATTTTCGGGATGGCGTCCGCGTGTCTCATCTTCCACCAGAGCGCGTACCATCCGTAACCGCCGAATATTTCGTCACCACCTTCTCCCGACAGCGCGACCTTGACGTTCTCGCGTGCCAGGCCGGACACGATAAGGGTGGGTATTGCAGAGCTGTCTGCAAAAGGTTCGTCGTACAGGTCTATGACCCTGTCTTCCGTTTCCCGGGCCGTTGCCCGGGTGACGGTCAGCTCGTGATGCCGCGAGTGGTAGAGGTCTGCGATCCGGGCGGCAGCCCGGGCCTCGCTGTGTTGCTCGACGTCGAAGCCGATGGTGAAAGTGTGCAGCGGCTGGGTGGTTGAGCCTGCCGCAAGGGCCAGCAGCGAGCCGGAGTCCAGGCCTCCGCTGAGCAGGATGCCGACCGGGACATCGGCGACGAGGTGTAAATCGACGGCCTCGGCGAGTTTCTGCCGGACCAGTTCCGTCGCGTCTTCCAGGCCGATGTCCATGTTGTGGTTGAACGCAGGCTCCCAGTACTGTTCCAGGTGCAGATTCCCGTTCTCGAGCACTGCGTAACTGGCGGGAGGAAGTTTGCGGACGTCACGATAAATCGTTTTTGGTGTCGGCACATAACGGTAGGTGAAATAATCGTACACCGCGCTGTCGTCCAGCTTCAGGTCCACTTCCGGATTGGCACGAATCGCCTTGAGTTCCGACGCGAAGGTCAGGTCTCCCTCCCTGAAGTGGTAAAACAGGGGCTTGATCCCCAGGCGGTCCCTGCCGAGCAGCATGCGCTTGCGGTTCTCATCCCAGATGGCGATGGCAAACATGCCGCGGAGGCGCCGTATACAGTCCGGCCCCCATTCCTCGTAGCCGTGTACGATCACCTCGCTGTCGGTGCTGGACTGGAAGACATGGCCGGCTCTGGTCAGCTCGGTCCTGAGTTCCCTGAAATTGTAGATCTCGCCGTTGAATACCAGCCACACGCTGCCGTCCTCATTGGTCATGGGCTGGTGACCTGCCGCAGACAGGTCGATGATCGAGAGACGGCGATGGCCGAGTCCTGTGGTGTTTTCGGGATTGATATACAGACCCGCATCATCGGGGCCGCGATGCGTCATGGAATCCCGCATCGCCAGGAGGTTGTCCTGGCTGACGCGGCCATATGGCTTGTACTGACCTGTAATCGCGCACACGGCTCTTGCTACTCCCCCGGTCGAAATGGTGGCGCGGTCCGCTGTTTCAGGAGCGAATGAAGCGCCGGCGGATCCTGTCCAGTCCGGTTATCTCCAGTTCCGCCTGTGAGAAGAATCCACCGGATATCATCAACCCGCCATATACGATAACGGCCATGGGGATGACGAACATGAGATTCATGTCCCGTGCCAGCCAGACACATACGCCCATGAGCGCGCTTGAGAACAGGGTTACCGGAGGCAGCGACAGCGGCGCGGCATGGCCGGGCAGCTTGCGGGTCAGATAGATGTACTGCAACAGCCCGTATACGCAGATGGATACGAAGGTTGCAATGGCAGCACCCAGGTGTGCATATATCGGGATCAGTATCACGTTCAGCACGATGTTGACCAGTGACATGACGATGTTCAGGTTCATGTCGATACGCTGATGGTTGGCGCCGAGCAGCACGTAGGCGTGGTAGCGGACTATAGCGTAAGGGATCAGGGTAATGATGAGCACGCTGAGAGTGTTTCCGGCAGCTGCAAACTTGTCGCCATACAGCAGGTGCAGGACCGGGCCGGCCAGCAGGGTGATACCGATTGCAATCGGCAGCGCCAGCGCAAGCAGATAGCGAATTGCCCCGCTGCCGATACGCGCGAGCTGGTCCAGGTCATGCATGGCGCAGGACGAAATCCTCGGGTAGAGCGAGAGGCAGAGGCTCTGCGGGATGACCATGGCCAGTTCCAGGAGGCGCCAGGCGGCACCGTAGTAGCCTACGTCCTCCACCGGTCTGAGCTTGGACAGCATGAATATATCGATCCGCCAGTAGAGGGTGGCAAAGATTCCTATGAACAGGAAGGTGGGCGCCAGCCTGAACAGGTGCCTGGTAAGTTCCATGTCAAACGCAAGCATGGTTCGGACCCTGAGTTTGCCCAGGAATATTGCCGAGATGACGCATCCCAGCGTCCTGCCAAGAATCGCCATGACCAGTACGGCTTCCAGCCCGTAACCGTGCAGCAATAACCCGATACCACCGCCCACCTTGAGTACGTATTCCGCGATCGTACCGATCGCCAGATAATCCATTCGTTCCAGCGCCACGAATGCACTGTCCTGGAACGAACCGACGGTGCAGGGAAGTATCGCAAGACTCAGCAGCAGGATTGCCTTCCCTGTTTCCGGGTCGTAGTGCAGCAGGGATGACAGCGCCGCCATACAGGCGGTCATCAGCAGCGACGAGATGATCCCGAGCGTGGTCGCATTTGCCAGCAGGTGCTCCAGCCCGTCCTGGTCGCGGGCTCCATCCCGGGTAATGATCGCCGCAAGGCCGAGTGGTGCAATAGCATTGAACAGGTACAGAAAACTGAATGCCAGGCTGTAGCGGCCCAGCCCTTCCACCCCGAGTTTCCTCGACAGCAGCAGCACCAGCGAGACCGCCAGTGCCGGCATAAGCACTCTCAGCAACACCAGCACGATGGTATTCTTTGCCACCCGCGCACTGGATTCAGGCGTTGCCTGCACCGCGGTGTCCGGTTCTGTGTCCTGGCTAGTCACTGCCGCTTGCCTGAATGCGCCAGAGTGCCTTGTCAATCCACCGCCACCTGTCCATGGCGCCGTGAGCGATTTTTCTGAACATCCACAGGCTCTCGCCGCCTTCAACCTTGACCCGGGGCAGCATGAATGCATCACTTTGTGCAGTGATCGCCCCGTGCTGCGAGGTAAATGCACATCGGTAGCCGGCTTCCCGTACCAGGCCGGCAACCTGCGGGTTGAAATCGGCCAGCGTGCCATAGGGGTAGGCAAACGCCGTCACGGTGGTACCGGTATTTTCCTCGATCATCTGCCTGGACAGAAAGATTTCAGCACGCGCCTGTTCGTTGCTGATGCGTGCAACCGACCTGTGGGATAACGAGTGGGATCCGAGTACGACTCCACCTTCCGCAAGCCTGGCTGCTTCATCCCAGCCGATGTAGGGCTCCGGAATGGCTCCGGCCTGCTGTCCCGGCTGCTGGCTGTTGATCAGGCCGGGGGATATGAAGGCTACCGCCGGAATACCGTAATGTCTCAGGACGGGCAGTGCGGCCGAGTACGTGCTCAGGAAACCATCATCAATGGTTACCAGTACGGCATCCCGTGGCAGATCCCCACGGCCGGACAGAAATTCCTCGACCTGCCTCAGCGAGACCGCCATGCCCCTGCCGCCGAGGTATGACATCTGGTTGTCAAATTCCCTGACCGAAACACAGAACGGGTCCCGCGCGGCCGCACCGAAACGATGGTAGGTCAGGATATGAATGCCGGGAGAACCGCCGTTGTACCGGCCTGCGGCAAGTGACGATGATGCCACCGCGAATCGTGCGGTCTTCTTCAGAAGCCAACGTGGCAGGCTGTTTCCGGTGTTCATCTGGAGGCGTTGTATCCCGGATTCATCCATTGCCGCGCAGCAGGGCGGAACATTCAGTTGAGAGCAGCATATTCAATGCATGATTTCATCCGGTCGGCCGTATCCGGCGGTCGCGCGGAGGGCGTGTCATGTGCCGGCGCGCCTGTCACGGTGTGCCGCGCGAGTCATGTTATACAGGAATTTCGGATTTCCCAGGATGTATCGTCTCCATTTGTGGGGTTGCTGAATCAGCAACTGCAGCCACTCGTAACCCAGGTCCCTGACCCAGGCGGGTGCCCGCGAGAGGTTGCCTGCCCAGTGGTCGAACAGGCCTCCGACACCGATCGCAACCGGTACCTGCAGTTCATCCCTGTGCAGGTGTATCCATTCTTCCTGTTTCGGATTGCCCATGCCGACGAGCAGCAGGTGGGGCCTGTGCGCATTGATGTGCGAGATGACTTTACTGGTTTCTTCATGGTTGAGATAACCATGCCGGTAGCCGGCCAGTTCCCAGCCTGGAAAGGCCGTGCTGATGTGTTGCGCGGCACGTGCGATCGTGTCGCTGTCGGCACCGAGCAGGAAATAGCGATAGCCACGGTTTGCGGTGGCGGTAAAGAGCTCCGGTACCAGATTGGTACCCACGAGGTTGTCCTTCATTTCAACCTTGCGTTGACGTGCGGCCCAGCGCACTCCGGTACCGTCGCCCAGGACCCGGTGGGCGCTTGTCAGCACGGCATGATAAGCGGGGTGATCCGTTGCCAGATTCAGCGTGTGTGCGTTGACGATATAGATTGCATGTGCCGGCCCGCCTTCCTGACGGAACAGGCCTTCGATCATGTCGATCGCTTCCGGCATCGACAGATTGCTGATCCGGATGCCGAATATGCAGACGGTATCGTTGCCACTGGGTTGCATGGAGTGATCACTCGGCGTTGGGGGGGGGCTGGTGTGAAACTCGTCCGGCAGGCACCCGTTTACGCTATGATACGGGGGCTCGAGGGAGTTGACTCCGTTCTTGAACTTGCGCAAGATGGTATCCGAATATGTCCTATAAATCAATGCGTTGTGCCACCATCCGGGGCGTGGCCGTGCGGCGACGCGGGTATCCCGGCACGGCTCCCGATTATCCTGTGCTGCACTCATGTATCAACTCCATTGCCGGGAATTAAGTCAATGACTCTGAAAACATTCTCTCTGATTATTACCTGTGTCTCCCTGTCCGCCCTGTCCCAGATGATCATGAAGGTGGGCATGTCCAGCCCGCAGATCCAGTCGGCATTGAGTTCAGGCCTCGGGGTGGACACCGCCTGGAAGGTTGCAACGAATATGTTCGTGGTCCTCGGCCTGGGGCTGTATGTATTCGGTGCCGGTCTCTGGTTGTATGTACTGTCGCGAGTGGATGTGACGGTTGCATATCCCTTCGTCGGGCTTGGCTTTATTTTGACCATGCTGCTGGGCTGGCTGTTTCTGCATGAGGGCGTCGGTCTGCTCAGGCTGGGTGGAACCCTGCTCATTGTGGCCGGTGTGGTGCTTGTTTCAAGGTCATGACGGTTGCGGATCCCGCCCTGTCAGGTCAACAGTCCGAACACGGTCCTGACAGCCTCACCGATGCCGTTCAACATGCCCGTGAAGGTGACACAATAGGAATGTGAAATCGTATTCATGCCGTAGGCCAGAATCAGCAGGAGGTTCCAGGCAACCAGTACCGGCAGGACCGGGATGAGGAGTCTTGTCAGTGCCGGCCTGAACGAAAGCAGGTATGCCAGTCCCGCGCCAAACAATGGTGTGCACTCGGTCAGGTAGCGCATCGAGAAGGAAGTTCCGCCCATCCAGTGGTCATTCCAGCTGGTTGCAGGTGGCTGGCCATGATCGTAACTGCCGACGATCCCCAGCCCACCGATCAGGTAGACCTGCAGGAGTATCGTCAGCAGAAATGTCACGGAGATCGCGTCCTTCCTTGCGGTGGTCACGGCCAGCCCCAGTGTTCCCAGTGCAGCAATCGGTGTCCAGTAAAACAGGCCGTGCCTGCAGGAGAACAGGACATCCAGGAAGAACGGTGACTTGAGGTCGATGGGTACCCTGTTGATCGTGATTACCCCGCCGGGCAGCCAGGACGTGCTTGCGCCGGAGCCGGCAATATCGGCGGAAGCGGCCAGCAGGAGGCTCAACGGCGCCAGGAACCCGGCCAGACCGGCCAGCGGCAGATAGAGCAGGTTCCTGCCCCGGACGGACGCAATATATTGCTGCAGCAGCGGGAACGCGAGCGTTCCGAACAGCACGTTCTGGAAACGAATGGTGACCAGCAGGCCCAGCAGAAATCCGCAGAACGCCATGCCCGTAACGGTAATGCCTTCCTTCCATTGCCGGTACCACACCAGCACCAGCAGGGCAACCAGGCCATAGGAGGGGGCATGGGCCATGGACGGATCGACGAATACATAGAAGATCGCGGGCCCGCCGAGAAATGTGGCCAGTGTCGCCATCCATGCGATTCCGGCCGTTGCCAGACGGTTGCACAGCCAGAAGGTGGCGAGGATGCCCAGCAGGCCGTAGGCGATGGAAGCGATTCCGAAGAAGATCTGCGGGATGATTCCGTACGGATCCGCAGGGCGCCCGGATACGTTGGCGACCAGCAACTCGAGACCGTAACCCAGGGCATAGAACGGCGCCGTGGCCAGACCGTCCCCCGGAGGCCAGGGGACCTTCACGTGCGAGCCGTCCGGAGTGCTCTGGATATTGGCGCTCAGGGATGCGAGTGCGCGCGGCGGGTACACGGAAGAGATTTCCCGGTATTCATTCGTCAGGTCGGTATCGGCATCGAGAACGATCGACTTTGCGTACATGAAGTACGCCAGTCCGTCGCTCCACACGAGGTGGCCCGACGTCTTCCAGATGGTCACGCTGAAAGTGAGTGCAGCCGCGCAAATCGTGGCCACGGTCGCGATCAGAATATTGCGCATCCGGATCGGCTGATGCATGGCGTTTCTTGTTATTGCAGAACTATTCATCTAGTTATTCGTCCGGCGGAAGCGCGACGGGAAGCGCTCCGCCCTGCCTGCAGGACTACGGTACTATGATTCCACTGGACGGGGTTGTCGGAAGGGCCCCGAAATCTGCAAAGATGTTTACTGCCATCTGCTTGAGCCGGTCGTCCTCGCGCGGCGGGTTGACCCAGTCGCTGTCAAGACCCCAGGCCCACTGTATGGATCCTGTGGAAAAGACCTTTGCTCCGCTTGGAGCCGTATAGCGGACCGAATGCGAGACCGTGGTATCGGTCCCCGGTGGCAGATCGGGACCTATGCTCGAGGGTGAAACCGAGGATGTCGACAGGACCACCAGTCCCGGAGGAGTGAATCCGTTATCAACCACTGCGTCCCATTCGTAGCCGACCAGGCCCGCCAACGCGTCATTGTTGGCCAGCCCGGTATTGTTGAAATACGGATCACTGCTCTGGCCGACTACGTAGTCGAATCCACCGTACTGATCACCGTAGTCACCCGTGTACATCACCCCCATGAGCGCGTTTTCGGGGCGGTTGTTCTCCGGTCCGCGCCACAGATATGTAGGTGCAACCGGATCGTTCAGGAGCGGGTCCTTGTAGCACACCATCACGCGATCCGCCTGCCCGGTGCTGGAAGGCTCGAACCGGACGCGCCAGTAAGCGGTATTCGCCGCGAAAAATCCCAGGTTGACCCCGGCATCGCGGGCGGCTTCAAAGCCGTCGCGCATCTCGAGCGACCAGTATTCACTGTGTCCGGCGACCACCACCGCCTTGTGCTGCTTGAGCAGGTCCGGGTTTTCGTGTACGTCCAGGTCGGTCACGTAGGTGACATCGTATCCCTGTGACTCCAGCCAGCGAATCATGTTGTACTCGTAGCGGAGATGATTGGTGTACTCGGACAACTCCTCGCTGGGCCTGTCGAACGAGACCTTGTATGCGCGCTGTCCGTTCGTGCTGTTGAACTCGTACAGACTGTGCTTCTCCGTCGGTGTTCCCCAGTTGCTGTAGGCAAGATCGGTATTGATACTGCTAACGAATACGATGTCAGCCGTGCTGCTGTCATTGCGCACGGTAAAGAAGATCGGGTACTGCTTGCCGGTGGCCTCGTCCCACAGGCGGGCCATGTAAAGCCCGCTGGTCCAGTCACTGCCGATGGCAAGCGTATACGAGGTGTCCCACAGACACTCGACAAGGTGCGTCGCCTGGTCCGTGACCTGGCAGTCCGGCTGCTTGATACCGTTGAGCGGTCCGATCGTGGGCATGACCTTGCGTGCGCCGGCGCCGCCGTAGTAGCCGAAGCGGTATACATCGATCGTATAGGTGCCCGGCGTGGCCATCGAGATCTTCAGCGGTAACGTGCCGCCCGCATTCACGCTCGGCGTGCTGGAATACCCGACGACGTCGGTCTCGGAGTAGGCGATGCGCACCGTCTGGTAGTCGGAGTCGCCGGGTTGCAGGTTTTCGATGACAACGGGGTTGGCCGTGTATTCCGTGAAGGTGACGCCACCGGTGACACCGGTCGTTGCGTTGATGATCCGGGTTCCCGTCTCGCTGCCGAGCGTGAAATTCGCGGATGCCTGGCCCTGGAAGTTGGTGACGACCGAGGG
>CAYUFA010000101.1:0-8927 GCA_964443845.1 uncultured Ectothiorhodospiraceae bacterium | reverse complement strand
ATGGGCACCCAGGTACCCGCCCAGCAGCGAACCCAGCAGCAGCGCCGGCAGCCAGCACGTAGCACGTAGGTTGGGCTGAGCAACGCGAAGCCCAACAATCGGAGCCAGGCCCGGGGTGCCCCTACCCGATCACCAGCTTGATCCCGATCAGCAGCGTCACCACCTCGAAGGCCCGCTTGATCCAGCGATTACCCCAGCGGATGGCGAGATGGGCACCCAGGTACCCGCCCAGCAGCGAACCCAGCAGCAGCGCCGGCAGCCAGTCCCAGCGGATATTGCCCAGCATGCCGAGGGTCACCGCGCCCGTGCCGTTCCAGAACACCCCCACCAGAATCAGCGTATAGGCGATCGCACGGCGGTAATCGAGCCCGAACCAGCGTACCAGCCACAGCGTCACGAACAGGCCGGTCCCGGAAGCCAGGGAACCGTTCAGGATACCGATCCCGAACAGCACCAGGCCGCCCAGCAGCCGGTCCCGGCCGCTGCGATGGACGGGGGTCACGGTCTGGCCAAGGTCGGGGTGCAGCCAGGAATAGGCTCCCAGGCCGGCGGTCAGCAGGCCCAGTGCGACCTCGGCGCCACGCTCCGGGACGCCCAGGATGAGCCCGGCGCCCAGTACCACTCCCGGCAGCCCCCAGCCCAGTATGGTGAGTGCGAGGCTGCGCTCCAGTGCTTCCTCGCTCAAGTGCCTGATCGTGGCGCCGATACCCAATGCGACGGTGGCGGCCTTGTGGGTCGCCAGCGCGATGGCAAACGGCAACCCCAGAAAGATGAGTACCGGCAACTGGATCAATCCTGCACCGCCACCCGAAAATGCCGAAAATGCATTGGCAACCAGGGACAAGAGGAAAAGGATTGCCTGTTCCGGAGCGTTCACTGGCATTTCCGCGGCTGGGACCCGGCTATATTGCACCGGCCGCCGGAACACGCAAACCCCGGGTATCAACCGACTGTAATTCCACGATGAATCTGAACCGCACTGGCACAAACCTGCTCTGGATATCAATCCTCTGGCTGGCGCTCGCAGCGACCGGCCAGGCAGAGGAACGTATGTACAAGTGGGTGGATGCCAACGGCCAGGTACAGTACAGCAACCGCATGCCACCGGAGGCCGCCCGGCGTGAACGCGAGGAACTCAGCCAGTCAGGACGCGTCATCAAGGTCTACAACGCCCCGCTGACCCCCGAGCAAAAGGCCGAGGCCAGGCAACTGGCCGAACTCGAAAAGATACGCAAGGAGCGGGAAAGAAAGCGTGTGGTACACGATCGCAGCCTGCTTGCCAGCTATACCAGCAAGCAGGACATGATCAGCGCCCAGCAGAACAAGATCAACATGGTCGATGCCCTGATCCAGCTGACCCACAGCCGCATCAATGCCATGCAGGAGCGCATGCATAAACTGACCGAGGAAGCGGCCGGTTACGAGCGCAGCGGCAAGCACTTGCCGTTCAGTCTGAAGCAGCAGCTCAGGAACCTGCGGGACCAGATCGAGCACAACACCCAGTTCGCCGCCGACAAGGAAACGGAAATCAAGGAGATCAGGAAACAGTTCGAGCTGGACATCGCCCGCTACGAGGAACTCACCGCAAGCCAGGCACACGACAGCAAGCCGCATCGCACGCCGCTCGAAATCGCCACCAGCAATCCGGACCTGCAGCTGACCCACGAGGACCGCGCCCTGCTGACCATGTACTCCAGCGAAAACGACCTGAAGTTCGCGCGCAACGATGACCTGGAGAAACTCGACGCGGATATCAAGCAGGCCTTCACCAGGGTGGACGTGCTGCAGAAGAATCTGTCGGAGATGACCGAGGATGCTAACGGGTACGAGGCAGACGGCAAGCCGGTGCCCGAATCGCTGGTCAACCGGATGAAGGAGACCACCCAGGAGATCTCCCGGAAGGAGTCAGAGTTGCAGGACAGGCGCAAGGAAAAACAGCAAGCCGAGGCGCGTTACAAGACCGCCATCGAGCGCTTCCGTTACCTGACCGGCGGCGCGCGCTGACATGTTCAGGCGGATACCAGGGTACCCACGCCCTCGTCGGTGAACAGTTCCACCAGCACCGCGTGCGGCAGGCGCCCGTCGATGATGTGCGCTGCGGTCACACCGCTGTTCAACGCGGAAATCACGCAACTGATTTTCGGCAGCATCCCGCCCTCTACCGTACCGTCCTCGATCAGTGCCCTGACCGTCCTGACCTTCAGGCCGGTCAGCAGTCTGCCGTCCCTGTCCAGCAGTCCTGCGGTATTGGTCAGCAGGATCAGTTTTTCGGCCTTCAGTACCTCGGCCATGCGCCCGGCCACCAGGTCGGCATTGATATTGTAGGAGCGCCCGTCGGACCCCACGCCGATGGGTGCGATCACCGGGATGAAATCGCCGCCGACCAGCATGTTCACCAGCCCGGCGTCGATACTTTCCACTTCGCCGACATGGCCGATGTCGATGATTTCCGGTGCGTCCAGGTCCGGGGTATGGCGCTTGATGGTCAGTTTGCGCGCCCGGATCAGGTCACCGTCCTTGCCGGTCAGGCCGACGGCCCGGCCGCCGTGTTGCGTGATCAGGTTGACGATCTCCTTGTTGACCAGCCCGCCGAGCACCATCTCGACCACGTCCATGGTCTCGCTGTCGGTCACCCGCATGCCGTCCACGAACCGGCTTTCCTTGCCGAGCCTGCCAAGCAGCTTGCCGATCTGCGGGCCGCCGCCGTGCACCACGACCGGATTGATGCCGACCAGCTTCATCAGCACGATGTCGCGCGCAAAGCCGCTCTTGAGCTGCTCGTCCACCATGGCGTTGCCGCCGTACTTGATGACCACCGTCTTGCCGCGAAACCGCCGGATATAGGGCAGGGCCTCGGTCAGGACGTGGGCGACATTCTGGGCGGATTCGGGAGTCAGTGACATGGGAAAACCGCAACGGGTGGCCGGCAACAGCGTGCAGTGTACGCGCTGACCGGGGCGGCGAACAAGGACAGGCAACGGGGTACGGTACTGCACGGAGCATCCCGTTACCGGCCAGGCAAGTTACGGACGGTGGAGTGCCGGAGGCCGGTTCAGAACGGTAACTGCAGGCCGGGATCCACCTGCAGCATGACGCGGCGGAACTCGCCCATGATGCGCTGCAGTGCCTGTTCGTGATCTGCCTCGAAGCGCAGTACCAGTACGGGCGTGGTATTGGAGGCGCGGACCAGGCCCCAGCCATCGGCAAATTCGGCACGCATCCCGTCGATCGTGTACACGGTTGCATCCTCGAAGTGGGCATTCTCCATCAGCTTGTGGATGAATACCTGCGGCTCGCCTTCACGCATCGCTACGTTGAGTTCCGGTGTGTTCACGCTGTTCGGCAGCGCGTCGAAAATTTCCTGGCAATCGTGCTCATCCCTGGAAAGAATCTCCAGCAGGCGCGCCGCGGCGTAGATCCCGTCATCGAATCCGTACCAGCGTTCGTTGATGAAGATATGGCCGCTCATTTCACCGGCCAGCAGGGCGCCGGTTTCACGGATCTTGGCCTTGATCAGGGAATGCCCGGTCTTCCACATCAGCGGTTCACCACCATGGTCACGGATGACCGCGTCCAGGTGCCGCGTGCACTTGACGTCGTAGATGATCTGCGCGCCGGGATTGCGGTCGAGAATATCGATCGCGAACAGCATCAGCACCCGGTCCGGCCAGATGATGCTGCCGTTCGGGGAGACCACGCCGAGCCGGTCAGCGTCGCCGTCGAAGGCCAGGCCGATGTCGGCGCGCCCGGACTGTACCGTGCTGATGAGCTCCTGCAGGTTTTCTTCCTTGCCCGGATCCGGGTGGTGGTTCGGGAAATTGCCGTCGACCTCGCAGTACAGCTCGGTGACCGAGCAGCCCAGCAGGCGCAGCAGTTCCGGCGCCAACACGCCGGCCACGCCGTTGCCGCAGTCGACCACGACCCGCAGCGGACGGGCCAGGATGATATCGCCACGGACGCGCTCGATGTAGTCGGGCACCACGTTGATCAGTTCCAGCTCGCCCTGACCGGCAATGAAGTTCTGCGCCTCGATGCGTTCGCGCAACTCCTGGATGGAATCACCGGATAGCGTCTCGCCGTCGATCACGATCTTCAGCCCGTTGTAGTCCGGCGGATTGTGACTGCCGGTCACGATCACACCCGACCGGGTATCCAGGTAGTGAGTGGCAAAGTACAGCACCGGTGTGGGAACGCAGCCGATGTCCTTCACGTGACAGCCGGTAGCCAGGATGCCCTCGATCAGGGCGTGCGCCAGTGCCGGCCCGGACAGGCGGCCGTCCCGACCCACCGCCACGGTATCGCAGCCACGCTGCAACGATTCGCTGCCGATCGCGCGACCGATCTGGTACACGGTACCGGTGGTCAGCGTCCGCTCCACCACGCCACGGATGTCATAGGCACGGAAAATGGAGGAATCGAGTGGCGCTGCCGTCTCGTCCGCGACGTTCAGCGGCTCTTCCTCCACGACCAGGTTGTCCACAGGCACATGGGTCGTAAAACCGTGGTGCCCGTCCGCATCCGCTTTCCGCTCCGCCGGTTCCTCGTGCAGCGCCGTGTGCGCACCGGGCGTGTCCGGCATGGCGGCCTCATCACGCTCGCGCGCTGCCGGCCGGGGTTTCCGGGCACTGCCCTGTGCGCTGGACGCGAGCTGCACCATGAATTCGAGCGTTCCCCTGAGTTCGGCCAGCCCGCTGGCATACTCGCGCCCGACCCGGGCATCACGAAAATCCTTGAACAGGGAGACCAGGCTGACCTGGTCCAGGCGCAATGCATACTGGATCCGCCGGAACAGGACCCACACCAGTATCAGCAGCAGCGCAGCACAGACCAGGAAGGCGACCAGCACCATGCCACCGAACTTGCCCAGGAACACCAGGGCGCCACGCGCCGGCCAGTAGGCCACCTGCCAGCGCGTGCCGGTAATCGGCACGACGCGCGCGGCCTGGCCATGCCGGGCAGCGGCGTTCCCCTGCGTGGCAATGACGGCCGGCGCCCCCACGGTCCCGTTCTGCTGCAGCTCGAGATAGCCGTCCATGCCCTGCAGTCCACTCAGCGTGTCCTTCAGCACGGTATTCGACAGCGACAGCATGATGTGGCCGACCACGCCGGAACCGGCCGGATCGTCGACGCGGCGCACGATGCTGACGAACTGCTGGGGAGTCCGCACCTGGTGGACTTCCACCGGTGGCGGGGTCGTGCTGCCTTCCGCCGCGCGCATCTGTGCCAGTTCGGCATAGCTCAGCGGCGGCGAGGCCTGCAGGTCGACGCGGTTCAGACCGGGCGGCAGCAGACGGACATTGGTGGCAGCGGGAAACACGTAGCGCAGGGATTCCTCGCGTGCACTGCGCTGTGCCGCGCTGCCGTCCTTCAGCAGCCCGGCGATCGCCGGGTCCCTGGCCAGCAGGGCGACGCTGTCGCCGTAATACGCGGCCATCGAGGACACCCGCGCGGCCACCAGCGAGGTGGTGATATCCAGGTCCCGCTGCATGACCCGCAGGATCTGCTGGGACATCAGCTGAAAGACGTAGAATGCCAGCGCCGCCAGCAGGACGACTCCGCTGACCAGCAGGTACAGCCGGACCTTCGCCAGGCTGGCCGGTTTCATGTGGCCGGCCAGCTGCGGGGCGGCGAGCGCCTGCGGCTCACCGCGCCCGCGGCTGCGCCTGAAAAATGCGGGTACGTTCACTTTCATGTTGAATTTCCGGATCCTGCGCCGTTCCGGCCGGCCCGCCTGCAGGACAGATTTCCTCCGTGTATCGGTTGTCAGACGGGATTCTTTGACCTCCGCCAGGGGGGATCACTGACGTCCGGTGTGGCCAAACCCGCCCGCGCCCCGCTCACTGGCGACGAATTCGTCCACGATTTCGAAATCCGCGCGCACCACCGGGACGATCACCATCTGTGCGATGCGCTCACCGGGATGGATCGTAAAGGGCTCGGTCCCGCGGTTCCAGCAGGACACGAACACCTGGCCCTGGTAATCCGAGTCGATCAGGCCGACCAGGTTGCCGAGCACGATGCCATGCTTGTGGCCCAGCCCGGAGCGCGGCAGCAGGACCGCTGCCAGCCCGGCGTCCTCCACGTGGATGGCCAGCCCGGTGGGGATCAGCTCGGCTGCGCCGGGAGCGATCTCGAGCGGTGCCTCCACACAGGCACGCATGTCCATGCCGGCGGAACCCTCGGTGGCGTAATGCGGCAGCGGAAATTCCCTGCCCAGGCGCGCATCCAGGATCTTAAGCTGAATCTTTTGCATTGAAGCGAACCACCGTGTTGTGTTTGCCATGGAAGCGTTGCGCGATCAGTTCCACCAGCTGGCGCGCGAGTTTCGTCTTGCCGGCCTGCGGCAGCGCCTGCGAACCGCCTTCCCAGAACACCTGCAGGGCGTTCTCCTGCACGTCGAAACCGATGCCATCCCCGACCCGGTTGGCCGCGATCATATCCAGCGACTTGGCCACGCGCTTGGCCTGCGCATGCGCCTCGAGCTGTTCGGTCTCGGCCGCGAAACCGACCGTGAACGGGGCGTTGGCCAGCGCGGCGACCTCGGCCAGGATGTCCGGGTTGCGGGTCAGCGTGAGCGTCCGCTGCGAGACATCCTTTTTCAGCTTCTGTGCAGCCACCTGCTCCGGCCGGTAATCGGCCACCGCCGCGACGGCGATGAAAATATCACAGCCGCCGACGCGCTCCAGCACGGCCGCGTGCATATCACGCGCGCTGACCACGTCGATACGCTGCAGGTGCGGGGGAGCAGCGAGCGCGACCGGACCGCTCACCAGGATCACCTCGGCCCCGGCCTCGGCCGCCGCGCGCGCCACGGCATGGCCCATGCGCCCGGAACTCCGGTTGCTCAGGTAACGGACGGGATCGATCGCCTCGCGCGTCGGTCCCGCGGTGACCAGTACCCGGCAACCGCCGAGCAGGCCGGTCTCGAACAGCCCGCCCAGGGCCGTGACCAGTTCGTCCGGTTCCAGCAGGCGCCCCGGCCCGGTCTCGCCGCAGGCCTGCTCGCCCAGCGCCGGCCCGAACAGGTGCAGGCCGCGGGCACGTAACGCCTGGACGTTGTGCTGCGTGGCCGGGTTGTCCCACATGCCCCGGTTCATGGCCGGCGCCACGGCCACCGGCGCCGCACAGGCCAGCGTTACGGCACACAGCAGGTCGTCCGCCCGGCCCTGCAGCAGGCGCGCGAGGCAGTCCGCGGTGGCAGGTGCCACCAGCACGGCGTCCGCCCAGCGCGCCAGCGCGATGTGTCCCATGGCCGCCTCGGCGGAAGTATCCAGCAGATCGGTATGGACCGGGTGGCCGGACAGGGCCTGCAGGGTCAGCGGCGTGATGAATTCCCGGGCGCCGGCCGTCATGATCACGCGCACCTCCGCGCCCTGCGCGCGCAACTGGCGCACGAGTTCGGCACTCTTGTAGGCGGCGATGCTGCCGGTCACGCCGAGCAGGATGTGTTTGCCGGACAGGGTATTCATCGCCCGCAAGCTTATCAGATATCCGCTCACTGCAAGGGTGTCCGGCACGCGTCGATGGCGCCGCGCGCAGGGCCGCTCCTACAGGCGTCTCCGGCAGCGTCTGCTCGGCGCCGGTTGCCCGGGATGGCAGGCTGGGCCCATGCATACTCTGCGCGACTGGCCGGCCGCGGAACGGCCACGGGAAAAGCTGCTGTCCGGCGGGCCGGCCCGGCTGTCCGATGCCGAGTTGCTGGCGCTGTTCCTGCGCACCGGGCTGCGCGGGCGGACCGCGGTCGACCTGGCCCGGGAGCTGCTGCAGGCATTCGGGGGTCTGCGCGGGTTGCTGGATGCGGAGCAGACCGCGTTCTGCGCCCACCCCGGCCTGGGCCCGGCCCGCTACGCCCAGCTGCAGGGTGTTCTCGAACTGGCGCGTCGGCACTGGCAGGCACAACTGCAGCGCGAGGATGTCCTCGACAACCCCGAGACCACGCGCCGCTTCCTCGGCAGCCGCCTGCGCCACCGCCCCCACGAGGTCTTTGCCTGCCTGTTTCTCGACAACCGGCACCGGGTCATCGCCTTCGAGGAACTGTTCCAGGGCACGATCGACGGCGCCAGCGTGCATCCCCGCGAGGTGGTGCGGCGAGTCCTGCACCACAATGCCGCCGCCGTGATTCTGGCGCACAACCACCCCTCCGGCGTGGCCGAACCGAGTCGCGCCGACGTCGCGCTGACCCGGCGGCTGACAGACGCCCTGGCCCTGGTGGACGTGCGCGTACTGGACCACGTCGTGGTCGGCGAAGGCCCGGGCGTATCCTTCGCCGAGCGCGGGATGATTTGACAGGACATTGAATATGTTATGTTTTTGTCGTTCGCGCCGGGCGTGGCCGGCTTGTCAGTCCGGCGGGATTCTGGTATAAAGTGCGCCCTTCCCGCGTTGCGCGGGTATTTTCAGAGGTTTCTACCGATGTCCAGAGTATGCCAGGTCACGGGAAAGCGGCCGCAAAGCGGCAACAACGTTTCCCATGCCAACAACAAGACCCGTCGCCGCTTTCTGCCCAACCTGCACACCCACCGGTTCTGGGTCGACGCTGAAAAGCGCTTCGTGACGCTGCGCCTTTCCAGCAAGGGCATGCGCATCATCGACAAGAAGGGCATCGACAGCGTGCTGGCCGAGTTGCGTGCCCGCGGCGAGAAGGTCTAGGAGGCAGCCTCATGCGAGACAAGATCAAGTTGGTGTCCAGCGCCGGTACCGGTCACTTCTATACGACCACCAAGAACAAGCGCAACATGCCGGAGAAGATGGAAATCAAAAAATTCGACCCGGTGGTGCGCAAGCACGTGATCTACAAAGAGTCCAAGATCAAGTAGACGACCCCGGTCGTGCCACACAAAAAACCCGGCAAGGCCGGGTTTTTTGTTGCCCGCCGGCAGCCTGCATCGCCGCCGGTTGAACCGAACGCAGGCTGGGCCGAACGCAGG
>CAYUFA010000100.1:0-8977 GCA_964443845.1 uncultured Ectothiorhodospiraceae bacterium | reverse complement strand
TGCACGACCTTGCAGGTGAGTAACCAGGTTGGGACATGAAATTCAACCCCGGCTGTACAAACCGTGCGTCCCTTCTCCCGGAGGGAGAGGGAGTTTGTGGGACAGCAGTGATGACAGTCAAATGATATAAATCGCTATATGTTATCGAGAATAACGATGTAAAAATCACAGGCTGGAACCACTACTGTCCCATATGATCATTTTGTGATCTTGCGCAGCCGGATGTTAGGCGAGTTTCCCAGACATCCGCGCTTCAGATCCGCCACCGGCAGCATAAACGCTGTTCAATGGTGAACGGTGTTTCAATTGGCCACCGGAAACCCGATTTCTGGACTATCGCCTTGACCGGGATGCTTGCATTCTGATCCACAGGTGCCACCCCGTTCCCGCTTTCAAGCTGTGTCTGGCCAGCGATTGTCCTGGTGCCGACATGACGCCCGGCGAATCGGTGCGCCGGGCGATCTCGCGGGTATCCGGATTGCCACCCATTACCCGACAGGGTCGATAGTGGAGGATCTGGTGCCGCAATTTCTGCTGTTGTCACGAAACCCTGAATACTGCCCGCTTACAACTCTGAATCAAGACGGTAGGCAGCATGACAAGCCACGCAGTTTTCCAGTACCACGTTTAATTGTGACAGGACGTGGTCACGGTCACCCAGCTGCTCGGCATCAAGCGCCAGTTCGTCGAATTTCGCGTGTGTATCAAATCCCAGTTGTTTGAAGCCCAGTGGAAGTTTTCCCATCAGCGAGCCTGGTACGGATTGCCTGGCGCGGCTGCCGGAGAGGCGTGCGGATTGCGCGACGACCTGCAGATCATTGTTAATGGCACCCGCGGTAATCTGTTGCACGCTTTCCAGGAACTGGCGCATTTCTGACAGGACCAGGTCGCGCTCGCCCGGTGCAAGCAGAATGACGGTGCGTCCGTCGGTGCCGGTTTTCACCCGGCCCTGGATGATGAACCGGTAACCGATCGTGGCGATGAGTATCACCAGGACCGCAACAGTGATCCGGCACGGCTTGCATTTCATGACGGGTCCCCTGGTGTTGCAGCCGGTGCCCGGTGAGTTCCGGCGGCGGTGTTACTCCGGCCGGTCCATAGCCGGCTGAACCCGGCGCGTGCCGGGCGGCGTCGTTGCCTTTTCCAGAACGGCGCCGTCGTCCTGAGCCCGTCGATCATGTACTCGCAGTCCGCGCAGGCGTCCCTGCGGTGTACACTGGCGGTGGCGGTCAGCCTTTCCACCGGTGCCTGGCCGGAAGTGTCGGTGTTTTCGGTGCGCGAACCCGTTACGATCGGTACTGCGATACGGACTGGAACGAAGGGGCGCGCCGAGTGGTCTTTTGCCATGGGGGTTCCTGTCGCCTCTCTGTCCCGGGAACCGGAATGACGTCGTGGCCGGTAGCATACTGGTCCACGTGCCGGGATGGATTAACACAGGTCAAGCCATTTTCGTGAGGTCGTGCCTACGCTACTGTGAACAACCCCGGTCCCGGCATGGTGCCGGTTTATCCGAATCGGGCCGAGTGAGTGAACGCAGACGGTAAACGGTCTTTACTGCACATACCCGCATGGCATGCAGCGCATGCTGGCCGGCGCGCTGCCCGGCCCGGAACTCGGGCTGCGCCGTCTGGCAGCCGCGCAGCCGGGAAAGGTACTGGCCGTGGCCAGTGCCAGGATGATCTCGACAGCATGAGGTGGCAAGGCCATGCCACGTGATCGGACATGAAGGCTGACAGCGACCGGCAACCATCCCTTCCGCACCTGCTGGCAGCACCGCTGACCGTTATTCCTCCCGAGGTGCACGGGGCGGTCCTCGTCACGATGCTGAACCGGGTGTCTGCCGCTGCACTGCAGGACGGTGAACTGGATTTCATCCGCGGACGTACCGTGTGTGTCCGGGTCAGCGACATGCCACTGGCTTTTTGCATCACGCTGGAGGGAAACGGTCTCGCGGCAAGCCGGCCTGCGGCGGTGGCGGAGCTGTCCCTGAGCGGAAGCCTGCATGCGTTCCTGCAGCTGGCCGGGCGATGCGAGGACGCCGGCACCCTGTTTTTCCGGCGCCGGCTGCGGATGGAGGGTGACACGGAACCGGGGCTCGAGGTCAGGAACTTTCTGGATGGTCTGGACATTGATGCGCACTGGCTGCCCAGGCAGGTGAGTCGACTGGCGCGACGGGCCCTCTCGCTGTACGAACATCCGGGCGGCTGAAGCAGCCGCAGGAGGACAGGCAGGTCATGGGTCGGGTCAACTGGCTGGTACATGAACATTCCTTGTATGAAAACCTGCTGTCATTGTGCGTGGAGGCGGCCGGAACGGAGGACTGGGAGTCGGTGGACCGGGTCATGCAGGAACTCGTTACACACCTGAAGCGCCACATGGCGCTTGAGGAAGACGTGCTGTTCCCCGCCTACGAGTCCACACCCCACGCACCGCAGGGACCGACGACGGCCCTGCGGGAGGAACATGACGCCATTGTCCGGCTGATCCGTGACACGGCACGGGTCATCAAGACCAGGGAGTCGGACCCCGTGCTGGAGTGCCTCGCGACGCTCGAATACCAGATGATCAAGCACCATGAAAAGGAGGAGGATATCTTCCTGCCCATGGCGAGCCATATTCTCGACGACAGCCGTGACGAATTGTTGCGCAGGCTGGCAGAGTTCGAGGGTACAGGAAGCCGGCGCGACTGGAGTATCTGAGGGTAACGGTACTCCGATGTTGTCTGGCCGGCGATACGCGGATATCAGGCTGCCGTTCGGGGCAGGGTGTTGCTGCACCGCTCGCTCAGACGATATCCAGCTCGTCCCACAGCGCATCCACACGGCCGATCACCTCGCGTGACATGGCGATGGGTCGGCCCCAGACCCGGCTGGTTTCCGCCGGCCATTTGTTGGTGGCATCAAATCCCATCTTCGATCCCAGGCCCGAGACGGGGCTGGCAAAGTCGAGATAGTCGATGGGCGTGTTTTCCACCAGCATGCTGTCGCGCACGGGATCTATCCGGGTGCTGATCGCCCAGATCACCTCGCGCCAGTCACGCACGTTGATGTCGTCGTCCGTCACGATGACCAGCCTGGTATAGGCAAACTGGCGCAGGTAGGACCACACACCGAACATGATGCGCCGCGCGTGGCCCGGATAGGCCTTTCTGATGCTGACCACGGCGATCCGGTAGGAACATGCCTCCGGTGGCAGATAGAAATCGACGATCTCCGGGAACTGTTTCTGCAACAGCGGGATAAAGACCTCGTTGAGCGCCATGGACATCACCGACGGCTCGTCGAAGGGTGCGCGTCCCATGTAGATAGCCGGATAAATCGGGTTGTCACGGTGTGTAATACGCTCGATGGTGAAGACCGGGAATTTCTCCACGCTGTTGTAATAACCGGTGTGGTCACCAAACGGTCCCTCTTCGGCTTCCTCGCCGGGTTCGATGAACCCTTCGAGCACGAACTCGGCCGTTGCCGGTACCTGGAGGTCATGCAACAGGCAGGGAGAGACCTCGGTTTTGCGCCGCGCAGCAGTCCGGCAAACTGGTACACCGACAGCGTATCCGGTATGGGTGTAACGGCCGCCAGGGTCGTGGCGGGGTCTGCGCCCAGTGCCACGGCGACCGGAAAGCGCTGCCCCGGATGTTGCTGCTGCCATTCGAGGAAGTCGATGGCGCCGCCGCGATGGGGCAGCCAGCGCATGATTACCTTGTTGCGATCGATCACCTGCTGCCGGTAGACGCCGAGGTTCAGCCGTTTCTTGAGGGGGCCTTTGGTGATCACCACGCCCCGGGTGATCAACCGGCCGGCGTCGTCCGGCCAGCAAGTCTGTACCGGCAGCGTGGACAGGTCCACGTCGCTGGCTTCGAGGATGTTTTCCCGGCAGGGTGCGTGCCGTACCTCGCGCGGATCGATGTCGCGCAGTTTCCTGAAGGCCGGCGCTCTGATATAGATTGATGTGCAATGCCGATTTATGTAAAACGCGCATATGATGAGCCGTCAGGAGATGACGGTTATCGTGTGCTGGTGGACCGGGTGTGGCCACGCGGCGTAACGAGGCAAAGATTGCAGCTTGACGAGTGGATGAAGGAGCTGGCACCAGGTAGCACTTTGCGAAAATGGTTCGCACACGACCCGAAAAAATGGAGGCAATTCAAGCGCCGTTATTTCGACGAACTGGATGGGCGTCCTGAAGAAGTGGATCGCCTGCTGAATGTGCTCGCAACCGGTCGGGTAACACTGATTTATTCGGCAAAAAACGAGAAGTTTAACAATGCGATTGCACTCAAAGAGTATCTTGAAAATCGAACGGGCAGGTAACGATTATACAAACCGGCTATAGGTAACTCGGCACAGAGGCTGGTTTGTGCCGGAAGATCCATGTTAAATCACTCCTCGTTCTGGGCCGGATGGTATGCCGGATAGTGTGTTTCTGACGTGCAGCGATCTCACCCGGCAGATGCTTCTGGGACAGCGTGGAAGCGCTGGCATATCGAGGCGGCGGCCACGAGTCATGACAGCCAACTCGTCACTTTCCATTCCTACCGTTTGCTGGAATCGTGTTCAACCTGTCATGCGATACACGCAGCATCAAGACTGCCGGGATTCAGGTCCACTGCAGGGAGCGTTCATTGCCAGTAAGCAAGCGATGCACCGGGAAAGAGCCCTCTCCTCGTCCAGCTCAGCGATGTGACAGATCCGGTCGACTTTCCAGTCGGGTATCCTGCAATGTCTGCTCCAGCAGTTGATGCACCAGTTCCGGCCGCTCGAGCTGAAGCGCTCGCTCAGCCATCGCCCGCATGTGCATTGCAGGTATGCCACGAATGGCCCACTTGACACGCGGTAGCGCGGACGCACTGAGGCTCAGGCCATCGAAACCCATACCCAGCAGGAGCAGGGCGCAGCCTGGGTCATTTGCCATCTCTCCGCAGACAGTGACCGGTTTTTCTGCATCTTTGGAGGTCTGTGCGATTTGTTGAAGTGCGTGCAGAAGTGCGGGGTGACAGTGGTCCAGCCGCATGGAAACCCGGGGATTGTTGCGGTCGGTAGCCAGCAGGTACTGGGCGAGATCATTGGTGCCCACGGATAGAAAGTCCACATGTCGAACCAGCCGATCCAGCTGATAAATTGCCGAGGGTACCTCAACCATGATGCCGACTTCAGGGTGAGTGATCGCATAGCCTTCCTCGTCTAACTGTTGCTCGGCACGATTCAGTACACCCAGTGCCTGTTCCAGATCATCTACGTCACTGATCATCGGCAACAGCAGGCGAAGATTCCCTAATCCGATATTCGCACGTAGTGCTGCACGCAGCTGGGTGAGAAAAATATCCGGATGATCCAGCGTGAGTCGAATGCCGCGCGAGCCGAGTGCCGGATTTGGTTCGGCAAGGCGCAGATAGGGGAGCGGTTTGTCCCCGCCGGCATCCAGTGTGCGCAGGTTGACCGGGCGAGGTGCAACTGCCTTCAGGGCCTGCCGGTAGAGGCTGACTTGTTCCTGCTCGGTGGGGAACCGGTCATAGAGCATGAACGGCAGTTCGGATCGAAACAGCCCGATGCCTGCGGAATCGCTGGCAGTGGCCAGTGACAGGTCAACGGCGAGACTGGTATTGGTATAAAGGGAAAACTCCACGCCATCCGGAGTTCGTGCAGGCAGATCTCGCAGTACTGACAGCGATTCACTCAGCTGTCGTTCTTCCTCGACGCGCGCGGCAAACGCCCGTTGCAGGGTGGGGTCGGGCCAGAGGTGGATTTGCCCGTTGTTACCGTCGACGACCAGCTCCTGTCCGTCCAGCACGGCTATCGGAAGATCCGTGACACCCACCACGGCCGGGACTCCGATTGCATGGGCAACGATTGCAGCATGGGAAAGGGTCGATCCCTCAGTCGAGATAATGCCGTGCAAATGCCCTGGAGGAACAGATCCGATGTCTATTGCGCTGATCTGACGGCCGATGAGTATGCTGTCCGGCGGGCAGCTTGCAAGGGATGTGGATGCATCCTGCAAGCGCAGCAGTATGCGGGTGCCCAGTTCACGGATGTCCGTGGCGCGTTCGCGCAAATAACGATCGTCCATCAAATCGAAGCGCTGTGCGTGGGACTCGACTGTCTGTCGAAGTGCGCCCGGCGCCCAGTTCCCCGCATGGATGCGCTGGACGACGGCATCCACGATTTCCGGGCTATCCAGCATGAATACGTAGGCGTCAAAAAGCGCGCGGTCTGCGGGCGAAAGTGACTTTTCAAGGCTTCCAGCGATCCGGGTTATTTCCTCGCGAACCGACGAGACAGCCTCGCGCAAGCGATGCTCCTCCGTGGCAGGATCTTCAGGTACGCGATCAGGAACGGCCTGCAGATCTGCTGCGAACAGTACGATGCCTTTCCCGATACCGATCCCCGGCGCCCCGGGCAGGCCAGTAAAGCATCGTTGCCGCCCGGTGCCGGCACGGCACAGCGTGCACATCTCGCCATTGGCCCTGGCAAAGGCGATCGCACTGCCGAGGTGGGCAGCAAGGGTAGTCAGAAAGGCTTCATCGGCATCGTCAAAGCGCCGTGCTGTACGTTGTCTTACCAGTAATACACCCTGAACACGCCGCTTGTGGAGTACCGGGACACCTAGAAACCCGTGGTATCGGTCGGACCCCGATTGTGACAGAAATTCCTGATCCAGCTCCTCCGGCACCTCTGCCAGGTTAACGGGACGACTGCTGTCTGCCACTTGCCCGATCAATCCCCGGCCAAAGCCGGCTTTTATATGACCCACCAGGTCGAGCGACAGACCATCCGTGGCGGCGAATACATGCTGGCGTTGCTCATGATCGGTGAAGTAAACGGTACACACATCCGTAGCCATGACCTCACGGGTACGGTGCACAATAATGTTCAAGGCGGTATCCAGATCCGGCGCCGCGTCCACTTCGCGGACGATGCGCATAAGTGCCTCAAGTCGGTTACTTCCCCTGGATATTTCTGTATTCATGGCGAGGACAGGCTTTGTGCGCTATAGCGTTCATTCCATGCTGTAACTATCGGTCTGGCAGGCGAGAAAAGGTTGAAACCCGTGATCTCGGTCAGCCTGCTCGTCCATCGATCCGGGGACTGATCAGAACATAGGCATAGATAATCACTAAGATTGCGAATGCCGTGCTCCAGAGTATGGCCGCCAGGATCAGCCACGTTTTATAGTATGACAGTATGATAGTAGGAAGTAATACCCGCATCACTCCTGCCGGATTGGCCAGCACGTAGGCCCAGAACATGGCGGGCCAGATACGCTGGAAATCAGGATATTCAAGCGGTATCCAGGTGCTGGATGCCAGCATCAGGTCGCTGGTTGATTTGTTGAATGCAACGGCTTTCGAGGCGAACGGAGCAGAGCATTGCCAGGATCTGAATGAATTTTTCGAATAAATTACTGACAGATGACATGCTCACGAATCTCGACGAAACGCAGGGAGACGTGATCGAGATATTTGAAAAATACCAGGCGGAACCTGACGAGCAGCCGGAATCAGGGCTGCCATTGTCAGCCAGAGGGACACCCGCATGTGATGACTGCTGTATGTGCCGCCTTCTCGAATGGCGCATCAGGACCTGGTCGGGTCTCGAATTTACCAATCGGGCCCAATGTGATTCAGAGGCCGGGGACTTCATGTCATGTTGACGGTAAGAACTGCTGATGGAGCACCACTATTGCATGGCACATGGATCCTTGTCGCAATTGCTAACAGGATAGTGGTTCAGCAGCTGTCCACGAGGTGCGGATCGGTGAAAGGCATACATCACGCCTCGTGCGTTTTCGATGTTACATTGCCCAGACCAGATCCGGATGTCTGCCGCATGGGTTCCTGGTCAACCGGTACTCCAGGCGCGCGGCCGCTGCATGCCGGCGATCTTGCAGGCCTGCTTCACATATCCATAGGGAAACAATCTGAAGAGATGTTGCTTTGCAGTCTTTTTTTCGAAGCCCTGATCCTTGACCAGGAATTCCACCACATGACGCACATCCGGCGCTACCCGCTGGATTGACCAGTAGTCGCGCATGAAGCGGAGAATCGACCAGTAATCGGGGTCCAGTTCTAAGCCTTCATCCGCAGCGAGCAGGCGGGCTACCGATTCGTTCCATTGCTCAGGATCGATCAGATATCCCTCGGCATCATAGGCAGCTTGGGTCCTGTCATTCATGACGTAACTCCTGTGTGGATTCTCTGTTCATTCCATGCTATTCGGGCGCATATATGGCGGTCAAACGATATTAATTTGTATATAGTATCGAAAAAGTCGATATTAGACTGACAGGCCAGGGATGCCACCCTGCCAGGTGTCGTTTTTGCCAATACCGGCCACGGCAGTCTCATGGAAGGAGCGACTTGCGTGGTCGGGTGTTCGGTTTCCAGGCAATGGCATCCAGCTCTTCCTGAGTGAAGCCACTCAAGTCGCTACCCTTGGGCAGGTACTGCCGCAACAGACCGAACGAAGAGCCAAAAAAATATATCAGTAAGCTGATAAGGCAGGCTCAAACCAGGAAGCCGAAATATGGTGGCATTATCAGCATGGCAACACTCAGGAAGAATTACAGGGAAAACTCAGTACCACTCGAGTTGCTGGACGGAGAGCTCTTTGTGTATGAGGAATTTCTGGAAGCCAGGCGGCGCTGCATGGCAGATGCCATCAAGGAATACGATCTGTCACGGTAGTCAGTGATGAGGATATAGAAAACAGGGTTCAAGGCGCAATGTTCGCTAATATCATGGATAATTGTTCTCTTACCCCTGTTTGCGCCTGATTGCGAGTTCTCATGGCCCATGACCTGATCGGCGATCTTCACGGTTGCTGCGATTCCCTCGCTGCACTGCTGAAGAGGCTCGGTTATACCGGGCAAGATGGCGTATACCGTCATCCGGACCGCCAGGTGATCTTCCTTGGTGACTTCATCACGCGCCGCCGGTATTTCTCGGTCATTACTGGCTGGAGGGTCCTCCTGCGCCGCT
>CAYUFA010000099.1:0-9161 GCA_964443845.1 uncultured Ectothiorhodospiraceae bacterium | reverse complement strand
TCAGGGAATGGTCAGTATGATGCCGGCCGGTACCGTGTCGGGATTTGGCCCGATCAGGTCCCGGTTAGCATCGTAGATGGCTTTCCAGCCCGTGGTGTTGCCGTAGACGCGCTGCGAAATCGCGGACAGGGAATCGCCCGGCAGTACGTGATATTGCGTCATGTGGGTCCGGCCGTCCTTGCCAGCCAGGCACTGGGCGGTCCGTTTGACGGCGCTGGCGTATTCATTGCCAAGCTCGGCCTGTTTCCAGTCGGTGATGTTGGTGATCCAGCCGATTTCGTAATTTCCTTCCAGCAGGGCGCCTCCGTCCTTCGCGCTGTTCCCGGGCAGCAGGCACATTTCCAGTGCGGTACTTTCCGTGTGGTCGTAGGGTCCCCAGAGACCCGGTGCCACGAACTGGGTAGGCCCGACGGTATAATCCCGGATGATCGTCGGTTCCAGACCGTCCTCGAGGTCGTATTGCAGGATCTGCAACTGGTCACCTTCGTAAACGTGAAACTGGTAACTGCCGCATTCCGCTGGCGTCACGTAGGAGTAGACGGTCAGGGAAAGATTGGCCGGCTTGTTGGGCAGATTCACGGCGCGGTTGCTGATGTGTACCGGTGTACTGTTCTTCTTTACGGCAGCGATCACCTGCATGATATCGTTCTTGTCACCGTAGGGACCGGATATGTAGCGCTTGCTGCCAAGCACGATGTATTTCCTGTCCGATGTCGGGACATCCGCGGTTCGTTCGGCGGTTGCAAAGGGACCGGTTGGCCCGGGCTGCCGGGCAGGGGGTGTGGTGCAGGCGCTGAACTGCGTTGCCAGGCCGGCCACGAGGAGTATGCGCACCGGCAGGGGGAAAGGAGTACAGTGGCGCCCGGCTTTGTTGTCGCTGGTTCGCTCTGACTGCAAGCGTGTGGAACGCCGTGTATGAAGCTTCATTCTTCTATCCCCGGTAGAGCGTGCGGACAGACTATCCTCATGCGTGAATCAGGTCAACAAACTGCCGGGAATGAAAAAAGCCCGGCGTTGCCGGGCTTTTTTGTTGCGGACGCTTGCGTGTTAGCGGGTGACAACCAGTTTTCCGGCTTCATCACGCCGCAGGCAGCGACTGGCCGTGTAGATCGCGGACGAGTAGTCGTTACCCAGCTGTTGCTGGGTGGCCACGTTCATGCTGGTTACCTCGCCGGCAAGAAATGACGCGGTCATGAGCCCGGAACCGTGATTGCCGTCGAGACTGGCCACCGTGACCATGGGCGCGTTCGTATTCAGCACCTGGTCGTAGGGCCCCCACAGGCGCGGCGCCGTGTAGGGGCTGCCGCCGTCGAGCACGTCGAGCACGACCGTGCCGCTCTCCTGATCGAAGCCCAGTGCGGTGAAATTTTCACCTTCGTAAAGACTGAAGCTGGTGCCGCCACAGACCGTCGGGAACGTATAGTCGTAGCGCGCGACGATGTTGTTCGCGGCCTTGTCCGGGATATGCATGCCGCGGGTGCTGACTCTGTGGTGGCTGCCATGCATCTTTACCTGTTCCGCCACTTTCAGGATGCCGAGCAGTTCACCGTAGGGTTTGGAGGTGTAGCGATAGCCGTCGGAAACCACGGGCAGGTAGTCGTCCATGCTGTAGACGGCATATGCCGGACCGGATGTGTGCACACCGGCAGCCCGGCCCAGGCCGGTTGCAGCGATACAGACGGTGATGATCATGGATATGCGTGACAACGAATTCATGGCGAGTTCCTCGAGGTTTGCGTGCCATTCCGGCCTGCCGGCCGGCAGATCAATCGGTATGTGTCTACCTGTTATCGGCCGGCTCCCGGTATCAGGTGAGCCGGTCCGCTGGACGGCGGCTGCCGGGAGATCGTGAAAACTCAGGACAACATACTGTTATTAGAGGTTTTATTGCCGTTAAATCTTGTTCCTTTGCGGCAAATCGAAGATACTGAATCTGTGACGGTGCGCACACTCCGTGACATGAAAATCCAGCCGCGGGCATATTCTTCCATCCTGGACAGGGGGTGGGGGCTGCCACCTCCGGTTGACCTCGCTCCGGGGGGGTGGGCGGGGCAGTGACGGATCATGACAGGAATATCAACAAACCGCAGCAGGATATGAACGAGACGGGACGTGCACCGCCATTACAGCTGATGTTCCTGCGGGCGGACGGGGAACGCAGGACGCTCTCGATCAGCGGTACGACACAGATCGGCCGTGATCCGGCCTGTCCCGTATGCCTCCCCGACGTGCTGGTGAGCCGCCGTCACGCCGAGCTGTATCCGGGCGGGAGCGGCTGGCGCATCCGGGACCTGGGCAGCAGTAACGGCACCTATCTGAACGGCCTCCGCATCACCGATGCGGAACTACCCGCCCAGGCAACCCTGCAGTTCGGCGTCGAGGGTCCCCAGTTGTGGCTGCGGCAGGCGGTGACGGTCACGGGACAGCCCGGGGGGGCGCCCGGAACGGTGGCCGCACACCGGCCGGCGCCCGCGGGACAGGGCCCAATGCCGGCCGACTCCACCGTGCCGCCACTTACGGTGACGGTCCGGGCGGCCAGTGGCAAGAGTTACAGCCGGCCGTTCCGCAGCCACGTTACCATCGGCAGGGACGACCACTGCAGTGTCCGTCTCGATCACGAGGCGGTCAGCCGTGTGCATGCCGAGTTGTTTCCGGACGGTGGCACCTGGTATGTCAGGGACCTGGGTAGCGCTACCGGCACACTGCTGAACGGTCAGTTCGTCACGCATGCCCGGATCGAGGGTGCTGCGGAACTCCGGATCGGTCATAACGGCCCCGTGCTCCGCGTCGCACCCGAGAGCACGGAGCCAACCACTGCCAACCCCGGACAGCCGGCAGCCCCGGCCCCGGCGGGGAGGCCCGTACCGAAGTCACTGGACGAGGTCGCCCGGCATTATTTCGAAGATCGCCCGGATCACGAGGCAGGCGAGCATACCATCATGGTACGGCGTGCCTTCCAGCAGGTGAAGAAACAGCAGAAGCGGCGGTATTACGGAGTCATCTCGTTCTTCGTTGTCCTGCTCGCCGTCAGTGTGGGGATCGGTGTTTACCAGTACCTGAAACTGCAACGGGCCGAGCGGGTGGCCGTTGAAATCTTCTACAACATGAAAACCGTCGGGCTGGAAATATCCAGGCTCGAGAGCGTGGTCAAGGACACCGGCAACCGGGCCTACCAGGACGAGGTGAATGCACGGCGCCGGCAGTTCCAGAACATGGAAAAGCAGTACGACCGCTACCTGCAGGAGACCGGTGTGCTGAAAAAGGACCAGAGCCCGCAGGACCGGCTCATCATCCGCATGGCCAGGGTATTCGGCGAGTGTGAACTCAACATGCCACAAGGCTTTACCCGCGAGGTCAAGCGTTACATTGCCCGCTGGCAGCAGACCGGTCGGCTGACCAGAGCCATCGAGACGTTGAAGAAGAACGACTACGCCCCGGTCATCTACAAGGACATGGTCGAGAACAACATGCCACCCCAGTTCCTGTATCTTGCCCTGCAGGAGAGCAGCTTCAACCGGCGCGCCGTGGGTCCGGAGACCCGCTTCGGGTATGCGAAAGGGATGTGGCAGTTCATCCCCGAGACAGCGCGCAAATACGGCCTGCGCACCGGCCCGCTGGTGGAACTGCCCCGGTTCGACCCGCGGGATGAGCGGTTTAACTTCAATCGTGCCACGGATGCCGCTGCGCGCTATATCCGCGATCTCTACAACACGGACGCGGAGGCATCCGGTCTGCTGGTCATGGCGTCCTACAACTGGGGCTTCAACAACATCCGCAAGCGGATCAATACCATGCCGGATAACCCGCGCGAGCGGAATTTCTGGAAACTGCTGGAGCAGCACAAGATCCCGAAGGAAACCTACGATTACGTGTTCTACATCTTTTCCGCCAGCGTGATCGGGGAAAATCCCCGGCTGTTCGGGTTCGATTTCGACAATCCGCTGCAGGGTATCGCCGACGCAGGCTGACCGCCGTCCCGGTTCACTGCCCCGCTGCCGTGGCGTTTGCCGGGGTGGCCGGGAGGAACAGCAGGGGATCCACGCGGGCATCGTTCAGGCTCACGCCGAAGTGCAGGTGCGGCCCGGTCACGCGGCCGGTCCGGCCGACCTTGCCGATGATGTCGCCGGTATGGACCCGATCGCCGGGCCGGACGTCGATTTTGCTCAGGTGGCAGTACATGGTGACCAGCCCCTGGCCGTGGTCGATCAGGATGGTGTTGCCGTTGAAGAAATAGTTGCCGGTCCGCAGCACCGTACCGGGTGCCGGGGCCGCGACCGGGGTGCCTTCCGCCGCGGCGATATCGAGCCCGCTGTGCGGGCTGCGCGGTTGCCCGTTGAAGAACCGCCGCAGCCCGAACGGGCTGCTGGTGGGGCCGCTCACCGGCTTGCGGAATTCCGTGACCACGTGGTCTCCGTCCGACCAGTGTTCCAGTGCGGCCCGGATCTGTTTCTGTTCCCGGCGGATCCGTTTCAGGTCCTGCTGCTCCGGGTTGACCTTGCGCTTGTCCTTGAGTGTGATGCGCTGCTCCGCGTAGGCCTTGGCGGCGACCGTGAAGTCGATGCTGACCGACTTGCCGCTGCGGGTCTGCGCCTGCAACCGGTGACGGCCCGGTTTCGTGCCCAGCGCCAGGCCGACGACCGCGACCCGCCGGCCTTTCTGCCGGGTGACCAGTACCCGGCGCCCGTTGTAGCGTGCCGTGGCCGGACTGACGTCCGCGGGTAATGGCAGGATGGCGATCCCGCCGGGAACCGGGGTGTTGTCGCGGGGCAGTGCGCAGACACGCGTGGCCCCGGTGCACAGGAGGAGGCAAAGCAGGATGCGGCTAATCGGTTTCATGGCTGGCCTGTGGGGAAGGGGGATGGAAGCACGGCGCGTGCATCATCCGGTTGGCTTGATCGTGTCCACCGTGCACAGCAGGGTGCCGTGCGCAAGACGGGTTTCCACGGTCTCGCCGGCGGAGACCGCGTTGGCGTCGCGCAGGATTTCCCGTTGTCCCGTCCGGCTGACGATGGCGTAGCCGCGTTCCAGGGTGGCCAGTGGACTGACGGTGTCGAGCGCCTTGCAGGCACTCGCCAGGCGCTGATGCCGTTCCCTGAGCAGGGCCGGCATCGCCGCGCGCAGGCGCTGCTCCAGGGCGCGATACAGTACCTGGCTGCGCTGGATCCGGTGGCGCGGCGTGTGTTGCAGCAGTATTGCATGCATTCTCTGAATAGTAGAGTTTAACTTACTGAAATAGTTGCGCATTGACAGGCGATAGCGCTGCTCAAGCTCGTCCAGCCGCTGCGCCTGCTGGCGCAGCAGCTGACCGGGATGGCGTAACTGCAGGCGCTGGTGCAGCCAGCGCAGCTGCTGTTGCCAGGCGGCCAGCCGGTGCTGCAGATTGCGCGCCAGCCGGTGTTCGCGCTGCAACAGCTGCGCCAGCCATTCCTGCTGGTCCGGGCTGAGCAGTTCCGCGGCCGCCGACGGCGTGGGTGCGCGCCGGTCGGCTACGAAATCCGCGATGGTGAAATCCACCTCGTGCCCCACGGCGCTGACGACCGGGATGTCGCATGCGTGAATCGCGCGCGCCACGCTCTCCTCGTTGAAGGCCCACAGGTCCTCCAGCGAGCCGCCACCGCGCGTCAGCAGCAGCACGTCACAATCCCCGCGGCGGCAGGCGGTTTGCAGCATGGCCGCGATTTCCCGGCCGGCGTCCCGGCCCTGGACCGGTACCGGGTAAACCAGTACCGGGATGGCCGGAAAGCGCCGGCGCAGCACGCTGAGGACATCCCGGATCGCCGCGCCGGTGGGAGAGGTGATCACGCCGATTCGTGCGGGCAGGGCGGGCAGCGGTTTCTTCCGGGCCGGGTCGAACAGGCCTTCCAGTTCCAGCTTGCCTTTCAGCGCGTCGTAGGCACGCTGCAGTATGCCATCCCCGGCTTCCTGCATGCTTTCGGCGATGAACTGGTATTCCCCGCGCGCTTCATACAGGCTGATTTTCGCGCGTACCAGGACGTGCATGCCAGCGGCCGGCCGGAACCGCAACAGCTGGTTACGGTTACGGAACATGGCGCCGCGGATCTGGGCCTGGTCATCCTTGAGAGTGAAATACAGGTGACCGGAGGAGGGGCGTGCGAGGTTGGAAATTTCACCTTCGATCCAGATGCGCGGGAACCCGTGTTCCAGCAGCTGGCGGGCGGCGAGGTTGAGGCGCGTGATGCTGTAGACCTCGCGTTCCGGAGGCAGCAGGCCCTGTTCTGGCGGGAACTCCGTCATGGCCGTACAGGATACCCGAACCCGGCCGGTTCTGCGCCACCGGCGGGCCGCCCCGCCGGGTGTCCACGGTCCGGCGGCGGGCTACCGGGCAGCCAGCCGCCCGGCGGCGGAATGCTGGCGGTCGCTCCCCCGGGCCAGTTTACCGGGACAGGCCCAGTCCCTATAATTGGCGGCCAACCTGAACCCCGGAATCCGACTCTAATGCGCATTGTGCAGGAAGCCCTCACTTTCGACGACGTTCTGCTCCTGCCCGCACACTCCCTTGTCCTGCCCCGAGATGTCAGTCTGCAGTCGCAGTTGACCCGCGACATCCAGTTGCAGATCCCGGTACTGTCCGCGGCCATGGACACCGTCACCGAGGCGCGCCTGGCCATCACGCTGGCGCAGGAGGGCGGCATCGGCATCATCCACAAGAACCTTGGCGTGGAGGCCCAGGCGGCCGAGGTGCGCGCGGTGAAGAAGTTCGAGAGCGGGGTCATCAAGGATCCGATCACGGTTTCGCCCGATACACCGATCCGCGACGTGATCGCGCTCACCCGCGCCAACAATATCTCCGGTGTCCCGGTGGTCGACGGCGATGACCTGGTCGGCATCGTGACCAGCCGCGACCGCCGCTTCGAACCGAATCTCGACAACCCGGTAACCAGCGTGATGACGCCGAAGGAGCGCCTGGTCACGGTGCAGGAAGGCGCCTCGCGTGAGGAGGTGGTCACGCTGCTGCACAAGCACCGCATCGAGCGCGTGCTGGTCATCAACAAGGACTTCAAGCTGCGCGGCATGATCACGGTGAAGGACATCCAGAAATCCACCGACTTCCCCTATGCCTGCAAGGACGAGCATGGCAGGTTGCGCGTGGGCGCCGCGGTCAGTACCGGTGGTGACAGCGAGGCACGCATCGATGCGCTGGCGCAGGCCGAGGTCGACGTGATCGTGGTGGATACCGCGCACGGTCATTCGCAGGGCGTGCTCGACCGCGTGCGCTGGGTGAAACAGCACTATCCACAGGTGCAGGTGATCGGCGGCAATATCGCCACCGCCGCCGCGGCGCGGGCGCTGGTGGAAGCCGGCGCCGATGCCGTGAAGGTCGGGATCGGCCCGGGTTCCATCTGCACGACCCGCATCGTCTCCGGGATCGGTGTGCCGCAGATCACCGCCGTGGCCAATGTCGCGGAGGAATTGCGCAAGGACGGCATACCGCTCATCGCCGATGGCGGCATCCGCTATTCCGGAGACTTTGCCAAGGCCATCGCGGCCGGCGCCTGGTCGGTGATGATCGGCAGCATGCTGGCCGGCACCGAGGAGGCACCCGGCGAGGTCGAGCTCTACCAGGGCCGCTCCTACAAGTCCTATCGCGGCATGGGTTCGCTCGGCGCGATGAAGGAAGGCTCCAGTGACCGTTATTTCCAGGAAGGCGGCGAGGCCGACAAGCTGGTGCCGGAAGGCATCGAGGGCCGCGTGCCCTACAAGGGTTCGATCATCGCCATCCTGCACCAGCTGATCGGCGGCCTGCGCTCCAGCATGGGCTACACGGGTTGCCGGACCATCGAGGAAATGCGCACGCGCCCGGAATTCGTCCGCGTGACCAACGCCGGCATGCGCGAGAGCCACGTGCACGACGTGGCGATCACCAAGGAAGCACCGAACTACCGCACGGACAACTAGTGGCCCGGGTACGATGCGGTGAGCGCGTAAAAGGGGTCCGTAAAAGGGGTCAGTACCCTTTTCATGGCAATACCGGAATCGTGATCACCGGTGGCAAAAAAGGGTACTGACCCCTTTTCCGTGGCAAAGGACCCTGACCCCTGCATGGCAGACAACATCCACGCCGACCGTATCCTGATCCTGGATTTCGGTTCCCAGTATACCCAGCTGATCGCACGCCGCGTGCGCGAACTCGGCGTCTACTGCGAGATCCAGCCGTGGGATGCCGAAACGGAAACGATCCGGGCATTCGGCGCGCGCGGCATCATCCTGTCCGGCGGGCCGGAGACGGTTACGGCCGCTGCCGCGCCCCGTGCGCAGACTTTCGTGTTCGAGTCCGGGGTGCCGCTGCTCGGGATCTGTTACGGCATGCAGACCATGGCGGCCCAGCTCGGCGGCAAGGTGGAAAACGCCGAGCACCACGAATACGGCTATGCGCAGGTGCGTGCCCGCGGTCACTCGGCCCTGCTCACGAACATCGAGGATCACACCAGCACGCAGGGCTACGGGTTGCTGGACGTATGGATGAGTCACGGCGACCGGGTCGAGCGACTGCCGGACGGTTTCCGGGTCATCGCCAGTACCGACGACGCACCGATCGCCGGCATGGCGGACGAGACCCGCCACTATTACGGGATCCAGTTCCACCCGGAGGTGACGCACACCCGGCAGGGCGGGCGTATCCTGCAGCGTTTCGTCGTCGACATCTGCGGCTGCGAAACCCTGTGGACCCCGGACAACATCGTCGACAGCAGTATCCGTGACATCCGTGCGCGCGTCGGCAGCGATCACGTGCTGCTCGGCCTCTCCGGCGGCGTCGATTCCTCGGTGGTGGCCGCGCTGCTGCACAGGGCCATCGGTGAGCAGCTGGTGTGCGTGTTCGTCGACAACGGGCTGTTGCGCTTCCGCGAGGGCGACCAGGTGATGGCGACCTTCGCCGAGCACATGGGGGTGCGCGTGATCCGGGTCGATGCCGAGGCGCGCTTCCTGGCCGCACTGGCCGGTGTCGACGACCCGGAGCAGAAGCGCAAGATCATCGGCAACCTGTTCATCGAGGTGTTCGAGGAAGAGGCCGGCAAACTGCGCAGGGAAACGCAGTGGCTTGCCCAGGGCACCATCTACCCGGACGTGATCGAGTCCGCCGGGGCGAAGACCGGCAAGGCGCACCTGATCAAGTCGCACCACAACGTCGGCGGCCTGCCGGA
>CAYUFA010000098.1:0-9211 GCA_964443845.1 uncultured Ectothiorhodospiraceae bacterium | reverse complement strand
CACTGGGCATGCGCCTGGAGAACTGGCCGCCGGCCCGTCTCGCCAAGAAAACCGAGGCCGTCAGCGGCTGATCCAGGACACAGGAACTCATCATGCGTCATCGTAATTCAGGCCGTCATCTCAGTCGCACCAGCACACACCGCAAGGCCATGTTGCAGAACATGGCCTGTTCCCTCCTGCGCCACGAGGCGATCCGGACCACCCTGCCGAAGGCCAAGGAACTGCGCCGGGTGGCCGAGCCGTTCATCACCCTGGCCAAGGCCGATTCGGTGCATCACCGGCGCCTGGCCTTCAATCGCCTGCGTGATCGCGAGGTGGTGACCAAGCTGTTCAACGAACTCGGTCCGCGCTATCGCAACCGTCCCGGCGGTTACCTGCGCATCCTGAAGATGGGATTCCGCAGCGGCGACAAGGCCCCGATGGCGTATGTCGAGCTGGTGGACCGCCCGCAGGGCGAGACCGCCGCCGAGTAGCCGGGACGGATACCGCACCAGCAAGCCGGGCAATGTCCGGCTTTTTTGTGCAGGCGTGGTGGCTGAATATTCAGGGATAGGGGTGCGCCGTGCACACCACGACTCGCCCGCGATCCAGCCGGTACGTAGTAGCTCATTCGTGGTGTCCGGTAGATCCATGTGTCAGGCGAACAGGATCGCCGGACTGGCCTGGTGCGAGGAGACGGTGATGCAAAGACCCCGCACAGCCTAGTCCATTTGTATTAATTACATGCAATGGAGTGTCTGATACCATCTGCTGCCACAGTCAGGAGTCAATCAGAAGATTCTGGCTGGAAAAACAACAACTGCATATACGGAGATCTCGCATGAAAAGCCTGACCAGGATTCTGGCGCTCGTCGGATGTTTTTGCTTCGCCGCTTTACCCCTGAATGCAGCTGCAACCTACGTGATCGATTTTGGCACCGGGCTCGCCGGTTCCGGGGGGACGCTTACCGTTACCAGCACCACCACCGGTACAACCATTGCAGGTACGGACATACCCATCGGGTCCATGGAGGTGCAGGGAACCGCATCGGGCGATGGCACCTACGTGGTGGACGCACTTCTCAATTTCGATACCGGTGCGGACACCATCTCCATCGTCGGCGATATCGCGGCACTGGGAATTTCCGGTGACATGCTGCTTTCGGGGTCATTTGCCAGTTCCAGCTATGACGTCTATCCGGGGCCGACCGGGGTCTTCAGTGCGAACGGACCCGATGCCAAAAGCAATACCCTGCTTGGCTCACTGGGGATCCCGCTGAACACCCAGTTTGGTTACTTCGGATTCTCGATTCAATCCGCCAATGGAACGGTAATCAGTACTGACATCACCAATACGGCTTTGGTACCGGTACCTGCCACATTCTGGCTGCTTGGCTCCGGCCTGTTGGGTCTGGCAGGGCTTGCAAGACGTAAACCGGCCGCGTAGCGGCATACGGTACGGATAACAGCGGCGGCCCATATGGTACGGATAACCTCCTCGGGCCCTATACCGGGAGTAGCCAGAGTGTCTATTCCTTACCGGGTTTGACCCCGGTGCATTCCAGGCGCTGGGCCAGCCGGCCGGCGCGGTTTCCGTGGATCTGTACGGGTATGGCACGGTCAACGATGCTGCCGCTGAACATCTACGGGCTGAACGATGCCGTGACCACGGGCTGGTCGGAAAATACCATCGACTGGAACAATGCTCCCGGGAAAACGGCGAATTCCATCGACCCCGCTGCAACGACACTGCTGTTCTCGGGATCGGTCAGCTACACCAGCAACGGGCAGATCGGCTTTTCCGGCAGCGCGTTCACGGATTTCCTCGGCAGCGACACGGACGGGTCGTTTACCTTCATTCTCACGCAGGGTGACGCAAACAAAGTACCAACCATGCCTTCAGCTGCAAGGAGTCGGCGGGCAACCCGGCGAACGGCAATCCGGGAGATCATGCACCGGAGCTGAGTGTTGCCACGGTACCCCTGCCGGGCGCGAGCCGGCTGTTGACCAGCGGGCTGCCGGGACTGCCCGGGAGCGTCCGGCGCTGCCGCACCGCAACCGCGTAACGAACGACCGGTTGACGGCGGTCCACTGGCCGCCTGCGGCTATCTCCCGGTCAGGCCGTCCGGCCGCTGACCTGCGTGCTCCAGGTCCGGGCGCGTACCCCGCCAGCAGCCACTGCCATTGGTACCTGCGTGACGCGCTACAGGAAATCCTCGATGAACCACGCCGCGAAGGCATGCCGGCCGTCGACGCCGGCCTTGCGGTAGATGCTCGATGCCTGCGCGCGCACGGTCTTTTCCCGGGTCTGGCGCAGGGCGGCGATCTCCTTGAAACTCAGTCCCTTGAGCAGCAGCAGGCCGACCGCCTGCTCGCTGTCGGTCAGCTCCCAGGCCCGGAACTGCGACCGGATGAGTCCGCCCAGCTGGTGACGTGCCGCCGCGGTTTCCGCGGGGAGTGCCCGGGCGGGTACCTGCAGGCCGGCAAGCTCTGTACGGAGCTGCTCGAGTTCGCGCTGCTGGCGGCGTAGATCGACCAGCAGCCAGGCGATCAGCAGTGTGGACACCAGGATCACGGTACATTCACCCAGCAGGTGCAGCAGCGGCGCGCCCTCCGAGGTATCGGTGACAAGGTCGTACAGGTTGCCCAGCAGGAGGATGGACAACGCGCCGATCAGCAGGATTTCCTTCAGAAAGAACATGGCTGATGTGCTATCGCCTTGATTTATCGGGAATGGGTCATGCGGCATTTGCCCCAGAACCGGGCGCGCGGGACATATGCCGGATGCGGGCGCCCCGCCTGCCCTGCATACTGCCCGCCTGCTGGTCCATTATACGGAGATGCGTCATGACTGATCACGAGGTGCGGGTGTGGGACCCGCTGGTGCGGGTATTCCACTGGTCACTGGTGGCCACGTTCGCCATTGCCTGGCTGAGTGGCGACGAAGAAAGCCTGGTCCACGCCTACGCCGGCTATGTCATCATCGGCCTGCTGGCGTTCCGCCTGCTGTGGGGGTTCATCGGGAGTCGTTACGCCCGGTTCAGCGACTTTCTCTACTCGCCGCGCCGGACCCTGCAGTACCTGAAATCCCTGCGGACCGGTACGCCGGAGGCCTTTCTGGGCCATAACCCGGCCGGTGGCTGGATGATCGTCCTGTTGCTGGTGTCACTGGCACTGGCGAGTTATACCGGGCTGAAGGCCTATGGCGTCGAGGGGCACGGTCCGCTGGCCGGTGCCGACGGGATTGCGCTGGTATCACCGGCGCGGGCCGACGAGGAGGAGCACGAGCGTGGCGGCCGGGCGGGACTCCGGGGTGAGGGCCATGAAGGAGGCGAGGAGTTCTGGGAAGAACTCCACGAGTTCTTCGCCAACCTGGCCTTATTGCTCGTGGTCATCCACGTGGCGGGCGTGGTGGTTGCCAGCCGGCTGCACGGCGAGAACCTCGTGCGCGCCATGATCACCGGTAACAAGCACGGGCACTGAGCGTCCCCCGCCCGGTCTGCCGGTGGCCGGGCGGGCGCAATGCATCGTTACAGGCGTTTGCCGGCCAGCGTGGGCACCTTGTCGGTACGGGTTTCCAGCTTCAGGTAACTGATCAGGCGCGCGCTGCCGGCCGCGTGCATGGATTCGTGGATCTGCTGCACGGCGGACAGGATCGCATCGAGTTCTCCCTCGATGTTGGTGCCGGCCGCGTGGGTCTCGAGAATGAAATCGTGCTGTCCCAGCAGCTCGACGATGCGCCTGACCTCCTTGCGCACTGAAACCCCTGCACCGAGCGGGATAACCTGTAATTCTGCCGTGGCTTTCATGGTCCTCAACTCACCTCGTGGTCACCTGTGCTTACAGTGTAGCCGGTGTCGCGCTATTGTCTCAATTGGAGCGCGCCGGGAACCGGTGCGCCACCGTGGCGGCCGGCACCGGGCGCAGTTGCGACAGGAGACCTCCATGCATTGCAGAAGATGGCTGCTCATGCTGGCGTTGCTGTGGTTCGGCCCGGGAGCCCGTGCACTGGAGCTGGACAGCGGAACCGGCCAGGTGACGCTGCTGGAACTCTACACCTCCCAGGGCTGCAGCAGTTGTCCGCCGGCCGAGCACTGGCTGAATGAGTACCTCGATTCGCCGGCGCTCTGGCGTGCAGTGGTACCGGTGGCCTGGCATGTCGATTACTGGGATGACCTCGGCTGGAAGGATCCTTACGCCACGGCAGAGGGCGGTGCACGCCAGCGCGCGTACGCGCGTGCCGGCCGGGCACGGTCGGTCTACACGCCGGGCTTCTTCCTCAACGGCCGGGAATGGCGCGGCTGGGTGCTGCGCTTGCCGCCCCGTCCTTCCGGTCGGGCGGCCGGGGCCCTCGCGGCCCGTATCGAACACGGCGTGATCACGGCGCACTACCCGCCGGCAACGGGTGCGCTGGACCTGCACGTGGCCGTACTCGGCTGCGGGATCCGCACGCGTGTCCGGCGTGGAGAAAATCGCAACCGGACCCTGCCGCAGGAGTTTGTCCTGCTGGCCCACACGGTGCATTCCGCGGCCGACGGCCACTGGCGGGTGCCATTGCCAGCGGTCGTCGATGCCGGCGCCTCCCGCTACGGCGTGGCACTCTGGGTCAGCGCCGCGGGCAGCCAGCCGCCCCTGCAGGCCACCGGTGGCTGGCTCGACCGGTAAGCCAGCTCTCCGCGCACGGGCCGGTACGCTCCGGTCTCCTAAACTGGTAGCATTCCGGCCTGTATCTTTCGAGAGATCTTCCGCATGCGTGTCGCCATACCTGCCGTGGTACTGATGAGCGTGGTGGTGTCCGGTTGCGCGGCCGCCCTGGTCTATGACCGTGACCGTCCCCCCGGCAATTGCCGTGACCAGTCACAGGACTGCCTGCGCAGCGGGCAGCCGGCGCTGCATCCCGGCCCGTTCACCGTTTCGAGCCCCCCCGGGAAATCATATAAAACATCAGTGTAATGATAAGGACAGAAGCCGTCAGGCCGGTCAGTGTCAGCGCATCCCAGGACATGGTTCAATGCTCCAGTTGATTGAAATCAAGTTAATTAGCAAATACTGATATACTAGCGGCTGCCGGATGACGGTCTTGAGGGGATACACAGACATCAACTTCCGGAATTGTGACCCCGGTCAAGCGCGAGGTTGCCCGGCGCGCACCGGGGGGGGCTGCGCATGATCATTCTGTTCACTGACTTCGGGTTGTCCGGGCCCTATACCGGGCAGGTCCAGGCGGTGCTCCATCAGCAGGCCCCCGGGATCCCGGTGGTGAGCCTGTTTGCAGACCTGCCACCGTTCGATATCGAGGCCGCAGCCTGCCTGTTGCCGGCCTACGCGGCCGGGTTTCCGCCCGCGTCCGTGTTTCTCTGCGTGGTGGACCCCGGCGTGGGCGGTGACCGGCCGGCCGTGGTGGTACAGGCGGACGGCCGCTGGTACGTGGGACCGAATGAAGGCATCTTCGCCTTGCTGGCACGCCGGGCCAGGCAGGTCCAGTGCTGGCAACTCGAGATACCCGCCGGCGCTGCACCGACCTTCCATGGGCGCGACGTGTTTGCGCCGGCCGCAGCGCGCCTGGCGCGCGGGGGCAGTGTCCCGGGCACGCCCTTCGATGCCACGGCCCTGGATCAGCCGCACTGGGCCGATGACTGCTGGCGCGTGGTCTATGTCGATCGCTACGGGAATGCCGTCACCGGGCTGCGTGCCGACCAGCTCGAACCGGACGCGGTCCTGGTGGTGAACAGTTTCCTGGTGCGATCCGCCCGCACGTTCCGTGACATGCGCGACGGGCAGGTGCACTGGTACCGGAATGCCAACGGCCTGGTGGAGTTTGCGTACAATCGCGGGCGCGCAGACCTGGTGCTGGGCATCCAGGTCGGTACCCCGTTCTGCCGGGAGTCGTGCCGGCAGGAATGAGCATGCGCGGGCGGCAACCAGCACGCCCTGTTACAAACCCTCCGGTCACGACACAAAGCCACCGCTCTGGCGGATGAACACCGGGGCACAATCCGAAATCCGGTATCGGGAGTTCGGGTGATTAGCATTCACCGCTACGGGTTTCAGGGAGCGATATTCCTGCAAGCGGCGGATGAGGGCCTGGTCACTGGTCCATTTGTAGTCGTCCGCAGGGAGACAAGGTCGGCCCTTCCTTGTGGACGGGTGCGCAGATTTGTAGGTTGTGTCGCGGTCTGCTAGGTTGTTGGTGCAGGTGCGGAACTCACCGAGAGGCTCCGGCTGCACAAACAACAACACAGAATCCGGGGGGCATCATGAATACACCGTATCGGACGGGCGCCGTCAGCGCACTGCTGCTTGCCGCAAGCGTATTCCCGGCGCCGGCATCCGCCACAATCTACCAGTTTGACTTTACCGGACAGTTCACCCTGCTTGACCCCGGCGGGGGTTTCATCGATCAGCAGCCGATCAGTTCGATGCTGACCTACGATGACGGTGCGGGCACGGGCTTTTCTGCCAGCCTGCTGATCGACAATTTCATCACCTTTGGAGCCACGGCCACGATTTACGATGTATCGCTGCGGCGCGTCACCGGCAGCAGTCTGATCCTCGGTAACATGCTCGCGGACTGGAATGGCAATGACGGTGTACCGCTGTCCATGGTCTGGGACGCTTCCGGCCTGTTCAATGCAATCGGTGACGGCCTGCAGGTGGGAGACGTCATCAGCGGTACCGACCTGAGCCGTGGCGGCAGCGTGATCGCCGATGTGGGCAGCGCACTCCCTGCGTCGGACAGCCTGGGACTGGGCCAGGGCCCGGCACCGCTGGCGGTGACCGCCCTCAATACCTCTACCCTGTGCACGCCCGGCCTGGATTGCCTGGGCAATGCACTATCGGGCGGCGCGCCGTTCTCCGATGACGGCATCGGTGGTTCACCCATGGTGGACGGCCCGTTCCCCGGATTGAACGTCAACTTCGATATCGGCAGCGGCCACAGCCTGACGGTGAGCAGCATTATTCCCGCTCCGGTGCCAGCCGCGTTCTGGTCGTTCGGCTCCGGCCTGCTGGGCCTGGCCGGTATCGCAGGAAGACGACGGACGGGCTGACCGGTGGTGGTACGGGGGCACGGTTCGATCGGGCTGGCCGGCAAGATGGGCATTGGTGGCAAGGGCGGTGCCGCGGGCAATGGTGGCGGCGGCACCGGGCTGCCCTGCAGCACTGCCCGCCGGACCGGTCGGTGTCATTCCCATGGGAATCCCGCATCCGCGGGGTTCTCCGAGTGCGGGATTGTCCACGCCGGGCCGGTATTCGTGTCAATGATTCCGACACCGGCCGGGCGGCCTGGAATTCCCGGATAATCATTCCCCCACAATGGCTTGCCGGCAATGCATCCTGAAGGGGCTGTCAGCAATGTTTACACATTGTTCGTGTGCCCAGGTGTCGGGATAGTGCCGGAAAGAACAGTACTGCAGGGAAATCAGGAAACTGGAGGGCCATATCACGTAGCGGAACGATTCTTGCAATAAATGCAGTACACGGACCGGGCAGATCCGGCGCAGACCGGTGGTCCGCAGAACCACGGACATGGATTACCGGGGGAGGGTCTGCCAGGGGGCGTCACGCCGGTCCGGTGCGCTTCTTGCCTGCCTGATCCCCGCAACGTTGGGGGGCTCATCATGCGACGTACCCATCTGATTGTCTTTTCAGTGTTGTTTATTGCCTCCATTCCCGGCCTTGCCGCCTCGGTTACACCGGGTCCCGCGGTATTCGGAAACCTGATGACGATCGATGATTATCTCACCAGGGTCTACGATACGGGCCAGTTGATCTACCCGCAGCCATCGCTCCTGCAGCAGGCATATTCGACCGGCGGTGGCGGTAACGTAGGCGTGAGTTCCCAGTCCTCCGTGGCGGCGACCGGCGCACCCTTTGTCAAGGCACAGGTCGATGCCGACTACCTCGGGTCCTATGGGGTTACCGGCCGGTCATCCGCCTCGCTGTCGTACCAGGTGGTGATCACCGGGGGGACCCCCGGCACAATGACCCCGGTGAACTTTGGTACCTTTGGTGAACTGACCAACAGCTCTACCTGTTCGAATTGCCCGGTCAGCGGCTGGTGGTCGGCGTCCGCGTTGCTGCAGATCGTGGACCCGGCCACGGACACGAGTTACTTTCAGCTCGACGGGACGACCGATACGTTGTACCAATCGGGGTCGGGCACAACGCCGATTGCCATTTTCACTACGCTGGATCTGCCCATTGATGTCCCACTGGACGTCATCCTGGGCGTGACTGCATACGCGTATACCCAGGAGAAGTGGCTCAACCAGCTGATCGGGCCGGTAACGTCGCTGGCCTATCTGGATCCCGTCTTCGAACCGCTGGAAGCCGGTATCTCGGTGCTCCAGTCCAGCAACCTGGTCGCGCCGACGAATGTCCCGCTGCCGGCTTCGGTGGACTTGTTGATTGCAGGCCTGCTTGTGCTCGTAGTGGCCAGGTCGCGCGGCAGGGCGCTGCAGTCGCGGCCGATCCACCGGTAACCGTGGTCGCGGCGTCGTTCCGGTCTGTATAGGTTTGGCGGGGTCGCCGGAAAACGTCGGGCGGCAATGATGGCGGATCCTGTCGGGTCGTACCGAGCATTGAAACGGGCCGGATACCTGTTCCGGTCATTCGCGACTGCCGGGCATTCCTGCAGTTGGGCTACCCCGCCTGCTTGCGCTTGCCCTTGTCCCGTTGCGGCAGTCCCAGCGCCGGGCCGAGAAACTGTCCGGTGTAGGACGTCGGGTGTGCCGCGACCGCTTCCGGTGTGCCGGTAACCACCACGGTGCCGCCGCGGTTACCGCCTTCCGGGCCCATGTCGATGATCCAGTCGGCGGTCTTGATGACGTCGAGGTTGTGCTCGATGACGATGATGGTGTTGCCGTGGTCGCGCAGCCGGTGCAGCACGCTCAGTAACTGCGCGATGTCGTGGAAATGCAGGCCGGTGGTCGGCTCGTCGAGGATGTACAGGGTCTTGCCGGTGTCGCGCTTGGACAGTTCGCGCGCCAGCTTGATGCGCTGCGCCTCGCCGCCGGACAGCGTGGTGGCGTTCTGGCCCAGCGTCAGGTAGGACAGGCCCACGTCCATCAGCGTCTGCAGCTTGCGCGCCACCACCGGGATGGCGCTGAAGAACGGCATGGCGTCCTCCACGGTCATTTCCAGCACCTCGTGGATGGTCCTGCCCTTGTAGCGCACCTCCAGCGTCTCGCGGTTGTAGCGCTTGCCCTTGCACACGTCGCAGGGCACGTAG
>CAYUFA010000097.1:0-9231 GCA_964443845.1 uncultured Ectothiorhodospiraceae bacterium | reverse complement strand
AGGTCGCAGGCCGCAAGAAACTGGTGCCGCCCGATCATCCCTGGGTGGTGAGCGCACGCCGGGTGGGCACGAACCTGGGGGATTGACTGCCCGGGGCAGGCCGACAGGGATCGGAGATCCGTGGTTGTGGATGTTGGCCGAGAAGCAGATTAACTGTGTATCCGGCCGGAATATGATCGGGTCTATTGAAACCAGACCCGCCGCAAGTTGCAATCCCTTCGCCCCCCCTGGATCCTCAGGTCCAGAGGCCCCACTGCCCGAACAGCAGCACATAGGCTGCTATCAGGGCATTTGCGGTGACATGCGCCAGAAGCGCGTCAGCGAACTGCCGCCGCCGGTACAGTGCGAGTGCAAAGATCATTCCTGCCACCGTTCCCGCAACCCATCTGTCGTGGAGCAGGCCGAACAATACTGACGTAAACAGGAATGAGAACCAGCTGAAATGACCAACGGCAACCTTTGCGAAATCTTTCGACACCAGCTTTCTGAGCAGGTAGCCGCGAAAGGCAAGTTCTTCTGCCATGGGTACGACAATGACCGACCCGATCACCCGGAACGACGCCCAGATGATGGCAACACCGGAAGACAGCCCTGCAATTCGTTCCTCCAGCTGCTGGCCCTTCGCTGCGGTATCGGGCTCCAGCAGGATCCACACTGCAAATACGACACATCCGGCAAATACTGCAAACCATGATCCCCGCCAGCCGAGTCCGGCATAGGCACGCCGATAGTGCCGGAGCGCAACCAGGGTAATCACCACCGGCACGGGATACAGGATATTGAACCCGGCGGAAAATGCAGCCGTAATCATGACCGCACCCGTCATACAGAAAAAGGGTACCAGCAGGGCCGAGGCAGGATTCGCCGCGCCTTCAGCGGACCGTGCCGCCGGCCCGCGACGCAGAAACGACATATGGCGGGCAAATGCGACCACACCCAATGCCACTGCCGTGAATGCAATCCAGCCTGCCTGGGAGTGGAAACCACCCACCGCTACCTCGGGAGAGTAGTACGTGCCAACAAGAATCAATGCTGACAACCGCAGGGCATTGGCAACGTAGATTGCAAGAATACCCAGCGGGAAAAGCACGAAAGCATTCGGGAAACGCATCTCATTGCGAAACCACCACAGATAAACCGCAAGAAATACAGTGACCAGTGAAATCCCCTCGTACCCGGAGCATTCCGGTGCAATCTGGATCTGAAATGCCGCAGTCCCAAGGATCTTTTCATCCGCCAGACTGACGATTGATGGGATCACCAGGCTCAGAATATGACGGGCAAGCCAGAACGTGGCTGCTGCCAGCGTCTCCCACAGCTGCTGGGTCAGCTGCCCTCCCAGCCAGGCAACCACACCGGCCAGCGCAGCCAGGCCAAATGCGAGCCGTTCGCGACGGATCAGTGATATCCAGAATCCGGGGGGTGCAAAGGCACCCAGCCAGAGCACCGCTGTTGCCAGCGCGGCCGCAACCCAACCCGTATAGAGACCTGGCGAAGCCACTGTCAGCGCGCGTGCATCGTTCATCAGGATCACGATCAACAGTGAAAACAGGGCCAGCGCAGCCAGATGTCCGACCGTCCACAGCCACCAGTAATGATGCCGGGTAAGGGAGAGTTCGTTGGCAATTGACCTGAAACGCGGCCACAGTACGAGGACAAGCACACCAATAGATGCCACCACCATCCGCAGCAGCATCGACGAATTGGCTACGATCCATTCGGACCAGAGCAGTTTGTGGTCAACCGGAAACCAGGGTTCGTAGATGTCCGACAGGACCAACACCTCTGCCACGAGGGCCAGGACCAGCAGGATACGATAGGAATGAATCGCCGGAATCGTGGCTTTCGCGCCGCTCAAGTCATCTGACAAAGCCATTCAGGGCAGCGGTGAACCGTGGGACAGCTACGCGCCTGCATGCCGAGTCAGCAAGCCCCCCGGGGGAAATGACTGCTACGGCAACCCGGCACCCGTCGGGGTCTCACTGACGGTGTACGCGTTCTCCGATGATCAGTAACGCTGTAACCAGGAATGCGAGTGCACCGCCCGCACCGCCTGCATCGATTTCGGGTGCTGCAGCCCGTACCCGTACAGGTGTGATGTTTTGCCGTACACAGTCGGGTGCACAATTGCTGATCACTTGCCCGGGCGCAGATGAAGGCGCAGCGAATGTGGCACCGGAAAATACCGCACTGGCAAGTACAAAAGGCACAAAGGCACGTCTGGTTCTATTCATGTCACCTCTCCATTGACGCGTAAAACACCATCCCCTTTGTATAAATATAGTGCTGTGACGGGGAAACATCAATAATGACTCATTGAACTCAGGTACGATATAAGCGATATAAGGGGCGGAGACCATAAATTTCATTAATCCTTATCCTCCCTCCGCCCCCATTCATCCTTATCGCCAATTGTCGGGAAATCATGGTCTCCCCCCTGTCACCGCACCGTCGGCGCCCGACCGGCTGCTGGCCACCCGTCCGGGAACCGCCTGTGCCGATCTGATCAACGCAGCCGTCAGCGGCATGACGGTGGCCGCCCGCGGCGAAGGGACGGGGGCCATGCTGCTGGAAGAGGTCGCAGGCTGCAAGCAACGGGTGCCGCCCGACATCCCCGGGTGGCGAGCGCGCGTCACGGTGGGCACGAACCCGTCAAGGAGACGGAGGGAACATTCTTCAATGCCTGCGTGCCCTGCTATTTCCGGCCAGGCTATTCGCCCGGGCCGCTTCCGACTGCATTGTTGTCACCGGAATTGAGCAGCGACAGCCGAAACAGGCCCTCCGTGTGGGCGTCGCTGGTGAAATACAGCGCTCCGTCCGGGCCGACAGCCACGCCCGCCGGCCGCGCCAGCCGTGTCCCGTCCGCGCGCTGGAAACCCGTCACCACGTCCGCCACACCGGTGGCCGCGCCGGCAATGAATCGCACCATCACGAGCTTCGGCGGGCGGCGCGTGGCCCGGCTGCCAAACCAGCGGCCGCCAGGGCGGGTGGCCCAGGAGCCGTGCAGGGCCACAATGGCATTGTTGACAAAGCGCGCATCCAGCGCCCCGGAGGGAACGAACGTCATCCCCAGCGGCGCATTGCGTGCCGGAAAGGTCGCCACCGGAAGGCTGACCTCGCGCGCGGGTCGCGGCGGCCGGCTGCCGATGCAGTGATCCCGATGCAGTTGCTCGCCGTCGTACTGAAACCACGGCATGCCATGAAACGAACCGGGCAGGAGCCGGGCAAAGTATTCCGGCGGCTGGTCATAACCGAGGTGATCGGGTCCGTTGTTCGTGGCATACAGCACCCCGGTCACCGGGTGCCAATCGAAACCCACCGGGTTACGCAGGCCGGTGGCGAAGGGTTGCCAGCGTGGCGGTGTGGTGCTTTCATCCAGCACCAGCACACCGCCGCGCCGCCTGGCGAAGGGGTAGCCGGCGCCGAGATATTCGTCCGGGCAGTTGCCGCTGAGCCCGAGCGACAGATAGATACGCTGATCCGGTCCGACCGCCACCGTGCGGCTGTTGTGGCCGCCGGTCGGGAGGGGTGCGAGCAGCGTGATCGCATCCGGATCGAGTGTTTTCTGCCCGGGCGACCAGGACGCCCGGTACAGGCCGTCGGTCCGGGCGATCAGCAGTTCTCCGTCACGGTAAGCAAGGCTGTGCGGATAGTCCGTCAGTTTGACCAGCACCTCGGGATCGCGGTAGGGGGGCGCCAGCCGGTAGACGTTGCCGGATCGCGAGCCGATGAGCAGGTCGCCGGTCGGCAGGAAGACGGGCATGCGGGGGCCATCCAGCCGTTGTGTCAACAACTCCAGGCGCATGCCGGCCGGGACTTCCAGCGTCCAGTTCCCGCCGTCCACCGACAGGGTCTGCTGCCGGTAGGACAGCCCGGCACTGGCTGCGACGGTCACGACGATGCCGCACGCTACGATCACGATGAGGCGAAGCAGGCGCATACCGCACAGGGTAGTACAGAAAATCGGGGGCAGAGAAGAATCCGTCATAATATATCACTGCTGTCCCACAAACTCCCTCTCCCTCCGGGAGAAGGGACGCAAGGCATGTACAGCCGGGGTTGAATTTCATGTCCTGGACTGGCCAATCACCTGCAAGGCTGTGCATCGTATGGAATCCGGGGACGGAGGAAATAGCAGTTGATTCCTCCGTCCCCTTTCAGTCAGTTTCGCGGCCGGAATTCCAGCACCGTGGCATTGATGCAATAACGCGGTTTGCCATCCGGTCCGTCATCAAACACGTGGCCGAGATGGATGCCGCTGCTTTTTGACAGCACCTCGGTGCGCTCGAGGCCGGAGCTGTTGTCCGGCCGCTCGATCGTTGCGCCCTCGATCGGCCGGGTAAAGGACAGCCAGCCGGTGCCGGAGTTGAAGCGGTCACGCGTGTCGAACAACGGCATGCCGCTCAGCTTGTCGATGAACACGCCGTCCGGGGTGTTTTTGAACTCGTCGTACTGGCGACAGAAACGGCTGTCAGTACCCTGGCTGAAGGCAACCTTGTACGCCTCGCTGTCCCCAAGCTTGAAGTAACCGAGCGCCTGGTAAAATTCCGTGGCGGTCATGTAACCCTGGTGGCCGAACACCTCCTTGCCATCCTCAAGGAAATAGATGGTGGGAGTGGCCCAGGTTGGCGTTTTCAGTGTGAGGCCATCCAGCTGCGCGGCCATGCGATAGGTCATGGGGATATTGCCCCGGTACTGGCTGCCGACATCCCGCTTGAACCTTTCACAGAAGGGACAATGCTCGGCTTCCAGCACCAGGATCTGCCTGCCTTTGAGCAATGCGCTGTTGTCGGTCAGGCTCGGAGCCACTTTTTCGAAGGTCACGCCCGTCGCATGGTTCGGGCAATAGCCGTTGGGATGCTTCTTGAGATAATCCTGGTGATAGTCCTCGGCCCGGTGAAATTCCTGCAGCGGTTTGATTTCCGTGACGATAGCGCCGTATCCCGCGGCAGTTAACAGCGCCTGGTACTGGTCCCGGGTATGCTGCGCCACCTCGCGTTGCTCGTCGTCCGTATAGAGGATGATGGAGCGGTACTGGGTGCCCATGTCATTGCCTTGCCGGTTTTTCTGCGTCGGGTCGTGGTGCTCGAAGAAGTGACGCAGCAGCGCCCTGGTACTGAGCACTTCCGTGTTGTAGCGCACCTCGACCACTTCGGCATAATTGTCTGGGTCGAACCGGTACTCAGACCGGGTGATTTCCTTGTAGACGGGCTTGATGTTACGGCCATCGGCATAGCCGGATACCGCGTCGATTACGCCGGGCAGGGCCTCGTAACCTTTTTCGGCGCCCCAGAAGCAGCCGGAACCCAGTACGATGGTTTTGACATGCAGGCTGGCCGAATCGACGTCATGGTCCGGCGTCGCGGCAAGCGTCACTGTCGGCAGAGACAGCAAGCCGGCCAGCAGCGCGAAGATTATGTTCGGTAACATCATGCTGTTCTCCTGGACAAGATGACAGGTATGGTGTGTATCTTGACAGGAAAGCGCTGATAAAACCGGCAAAGTTCACGGTCCGGCGAAAAAGTTATACTTTCGTGATAATTTAAACAAAGGGGCCGCAAGCGATATCGGTATCAGAGGACACTCTTCCAGACCTGGAGTCAGCCTTTTTCGCTATCGCCACCTGATTGCCAGCGACGCGATCTGCTTCGTTTACACACGTAATGGAGCATGACACGGGCAATATGCCACGTCTCACCCTGCCGGGACATCCACAGCACGCTGATCGACACGGAAGCGTATCTGCTGACCTGCATGCGCTACATCGGACTCAACCCGGTGCGGGCACAGATATTCAGTCACCCGCACACTACGCGGTCCAGTTACCGCAGCAACAGCAGTGAAAAGCAGGATCGATTGATCACCCTGCACCCGCTCTTCCTGTAACCAGGTCACGGCCTGGAAACACACAGTTGCACCTGTCGAGACCAGTACGCAACACACCTCGAACCCGGGACGCCTGACAGCTTGTTGAAATACGTTCTACAGGACACACAACAGGGAATGGCGACCTCCCCAAAGGCCGCAGGATCGACGATCACGTACAGTGCAGGGGAAGGGTCGACTGCCCCTGACAAACGGCCAGAATGACCTCGCATAATGGTTTTCAACAGGCCGTTAGAGAAAATGTGTCCTGACACCCTTCTATTGAATTTCGACCATCAGTTGGCTATTGCCGCGGATGATGTTCAGTAACAGCTCATGCGGGTCGCGCTTCACGGCATTCATGACATCATCGACCGTCGCGATGCTGACCCGGTTGACCGCAATGAGGATGTCCTCGGGGCGCAATCCGGCGTACCAGGCCGGGCTGCCACGCCTGACCTCGACGACTTCCACGCCCTCGACCCGTCCCGCCATGTGGCTGGTTCCCCTGATCGGCCCCAGCACGGCACCAGCGAGCTGATTGCTGATCGCCCCCCCTTTCGTCCTGGTCATATGCGGTTCCGCGATCACCGCGTGGACAGTCATCGGGAAATCGTGACGCAGGATATCCAGGCGCACCGTCGAGCCAACGCGCAGCATCGCCACACCGTTGTGAAGGTCATTCGCATCGCTGACCTCCCTGCCGTTCAGTGCCACGATCACATCACCGGGTTCAAGCCGCGCCTTTTCCGCCGCTGACCCCGGCACGACTTTGGCGATTACGACTCCACCGTGCGAGTGCAGGTCGAACGCCCGGGCGAGTTCGGGCGTGAGGTTCTGCACAGTGATGCCAAGCTGGCCGCGCCGGACGTTGCCATACTCCTCAAGACTCTCCATGCTCGCCCGCGCCAGGTTGCTCGGGATCGCGAATCCGATGCCGATACTGCCGCCCCCCGGCCCGACGATCGCGGTGTTGATGCCGACCAGTTTGCCGTGCATGTTGACCAGCGGGCCGCCGGAATTGCCCGGGTTGATGGAGGCGTCGGTCTGGATGAAGTCTTCGTAACCCTCGATGCCCAGTCCGGTACGGCCAAGGCCGCCAATGATTCCGTAGGTGACGGTCTGTCCGAGCCCGAAGGGACTGCCGATGGCCACCACGAAGTCACCGACACGCAAGTCATCGGAATTGCCCATCGGCAAGGCCGTCAGGCCACCTGCATCAATGTGCAGCAGGGCCAGGTCGACCGTGGGATCCGTGCCGACCACTTTCGCCTCGAAGTGCCGCCGGTCATGCAGGGTCACGTCGATCTCATCGGCGTCCTTGATCACATGGTCATTGGTCAGGATATAGCCCTTCTCCGCATCGACGATAACACCCGATCCAAGGCTGCTGCGCTCTCCTTCCTGCTCCTGCTGATGGGGAAGGTTGAAAAACTGGCGGAAAAACGGGTCGTTCAGTATTGGATTCGGGCGCACCTTGAATCGCGTCAGCGTGGAAATGTTGACTACCGCCGGCAAGACCGGCTCCAACATGGGGGCGATAGTGTCGACCGGTGGAGCAGCATTTGCGCCTGCCACCCGGGCACTTCCGCAGGTGAGCAGCAACAGCAGAATCAGCCCCGGTCGGTACAGTCGCCGGCCTGACGCTACCGGGACGGTAGCTGCCACTTTCGTACTTACCTTGGATCGCGTGAATGATGGCACCATAAGCCCCCCGCTGGCGCAACAGGCAGACTCCTGCCGATAAAGACAGCAGCCGCCGCCGATAGTTGCAGCCGCGTGGAATCGGGATCCTGCCCCTCGGTCGGAACCTTATCCAGCCGCCACTTTCTAATTGCGCGTAGTCGACCGTTAACCGGTATACGAGAGGAGTTCACCATGAATGTAAAGTCGCTTATCGCGCTGGCGGCCGTTGTCGCGCTCTTTCCGCCACCGATGCTGGCCGCTGACACCCTGCCCCAGCCGGCCGCACCCGCCGCACAGGCACAGCCCGCAGGACCATCCGCGCCACCCCGCACGCTCGGCCCCGCTGCGGCACGCAGCGGCGAAATCGCGTGGCTGGGAGTCACACTGGGCAATGTGCCGGGGGCGCTGTACACTCAACTGGAGCAAATCATTCCACCGGGTCAGGGCGTGCTGGTGACTGGTGTCATACCCGACTCCCCCGCCTCGCAGGCAGGGATCCACACCAACGACGTCCTGCTGTCCTTTGGCAACCAGAAACTCTATTCTCCCCGCCAGCTTGCCGGTCTGGTACGTGCCGACCAGACCGGCCAGAGCGTGCCCATCCAGTTGGTAGAACAGGGAAAGTTGCAGACACTGCAGGTCACGCTCGGGAAGCGGTCCCAGGCAGCTTCCATGTCTCCCTACCGCCGCTTCGGCTGGCACACGCCGATGCGGCACCACCGGCACATGCCGTATTGCCCGCAGATGAGCCCGATGAGTGGCTCCTCAGACAGGCCACCGGCATGGAGTGAATTTGAATCCGTGCAGGTGCGTACCCTTCCCAACGGGCACTATCGTGCCGAAGTCACCTACAAGGACGGCGAAAACAACAGCAAGCAATTTGCCTTCGAGGGGACACAGGAACAAATCCGCAACGAGATTCAGAAAACCGCTTCCCTGCCCGCAGGCAAGAAACAGGCCTTGCTGGAAGCCCTGAACATGAATCCTGAAACGTTATTCGAGCCGCCGATGTTCGAGGACAACCCGTACAACGACTCGTTTTTCCGGGGCAATCCCTTCGCGGAAGATTTCTTCCGGGATTTCCCGCCGATGTACATGCCACGCGGCTTCCCGCCATTCATGCAGCGTTCCATGCCGGGAAGAGGCGGTGACGTATACTGATTGCAGCACGGACCCGGATGATTCAGGGTCAGGGAATCGATGGGGTCAGACTCCCTTGACCGGACGCAATGTCGACGAACCAGTCGGGTCTGACCCGCTGCTGTCCAAGAAACTCCCCCTCCCTCCGGGACGGCTGCAGGGATGCAGGTGGTACGGGTCCAGGGATGGACCCGGTAGCGCGCAGCAGGATGCCCGAGCCGAGAGGGTCGGGGTGAGGGGATCAGACCGGGTTAATTGCCTGAACTCGATCCCCTCATCCTGGCCCTCTCGGCAACTGCTCCCTGCGTTGCTCTACCACCGACATCCCTGTCGGCGTCCCTCCGGGAGCAGGGACGCACGGTTTGTTCAGCCGGGGTTGAATTTCATGTCCCGGCCTGCCTGATCACCTGCAAGGCTGTGCATGGTGAAAGACTTACTGATGGTTCAACGGATTTATATGGGACAGTAGCGGGTCTGACCCCATAGATCGGTCATATCTTCCCCCGTGCCGTGCACCTGCTCGCCCGGGTGGTCCTTGAT
>CAYUFA010000096.1:0-9356 GCA_964443845.1 uncultured Ectothiorhodospiraceae bacterium | reverse complement strand
GCGCAAGGGCTTCGACCTGCTGCAGCAGGCCCTGCTGCGGCTCCGGGAACAACGCGTCCCGGATGACATCCTGTGCGTGATTCTCGGGCAGGAGAAACCCGCACAGCCGCCGGACATCGGCTTTCCCGCGCGCTGGCTGGGCCAGCTGCATGACGATGCCGCCCTGGCCCTGGCCTACAATGCGGCGGATGTCACGATCGTTCCCTCACGACTCGACAACCTGCCGCAGACCGGTACCGAGGCCCAGGCCTGCGGATGCCCGGTCGTTGCATTCCATACCGGCGGCCTGCCCGATATCGTCGAGCATGAAACGACCGGCTATCTTGCCAGCCCGTTCGATACGGAAAGCCTGGCACGCGGCATCGCCTGGGTACTGGAAGATCCGGCGCGCCGGGACAGGCTCGCTGCCGGGGCACGCGCACGCGCGCTGCAATTGTGGTCCTGCGACTCGGTCGTGCCCCGCTACCTCGACGTCTATCGCGCTCTGGCGGAGCGCTGAAACGGCGGCAACGCTCTCCCCGGGGAATCGTCCGTGGCCCGGTCCGGCGCAAGGGTTTCCGGGGTCACACGCTCCCGGTGCAGCGCTGCCCGGGCAGGGATCAGGCTTGCCGGCGAGCTGCAGCGTGCACCCGCTCCAGGTACGCCAGCAGGAGCGCCCCCTGCTGTTCCCAGTCGGGCACCGGAATGTCGGGCAGGCAGCGCTGCTCGACCTGGCGGAGCAGCGCAGCCGCAAGTGCGGCGTGATTTCCCGGCTCGTACAGCCCGTGCCGGCACTGTTGCATGCTCTCCGTCACGTCCCCGATCGCAGCCACCACGGCCGGCAGGTTACAGGCCCGCATTTCATGAAACTTCTGCGGGAAGCAGTAGCGTGCAAAAGCCGACCGGATGTTGGTGATCACGCCTACATCGAGCGCATTGTAAAAGACCGGCATCTCGTCGTAGGCAAGTTCACCCAGGTAGTGGATGGTATCCGCAACCGGAATTTCCAGCCCGCCCATCACCCTGCCGGCCAGCACCAGGTGAATATCCGGCCGCTGTGCATGCAGCGTACGATACGCATCCAGCAGTTCCTGCCCGCCGCGTGACTTCGCGATCGCGCCTCCGAGCCCGACGAGCAGCGCCTGCACGGGGAGATTGAAACGATCCCGGCAGGCGGATTTGTCCTGTGGCTGAAAGCGCCCCCGGTCGACGCCATTCCGGATCACGCAGGGGTCGCAGGCCGGTGCGGCCGTTGCCAGCACGTGCTCCTTCAGGATGTTGCTGACGCAGGAAATCCCGTGTGCCCGGGACAGCGCTTTTCTGAACCAGCGGCGCGCGCCCGGCAGGCGGGCAGCAGCGAAGCATTCGTAGTCATCATACAGGTCCGCAACATGCACGCTGCCGTAGCGCCGTGCCAGACGGTCGCCCAGGATAACGTGAAAGACGTCGGAAACCGATACCACGACATCGGGTGCAAACACGGACATCGTTTGCCGGATCGCCTGCAGGTAGCGCCGCAGTCCGCCGGGCGGCCACGGAAACAGCGGGAAAGAGCGCCACTCGGGGTTGGCAGCCTGCGCCCACCCGGCAGCGGCCTGCGCGCCGCGCCGGTAATCCAGGGCAATCCCGCGGACGCGGTGGCCCTGGTCTGCAAGCTGGCGTGAGAATTCGTACACCCGTCCATAGCGTTCGGCAAGCAGATCCTTGCCGGTGTAGGCACGCTTGGAGAGGAACAGAATCTTCATTCGGGAAAGGGCGTCTCGCGCAGGGTGAACGGACCGCAAACAGACTGCAACCAGCCGATGCCGTGACATATAATAGCGGCATGGAGGGGAAAAATCTTTTTGTCGTCATACCCGTATTCAACGGATGGGAGCAAACACAGACCTGTCTCGGCAGACTTCGGGAAAACACCTCCGGCCCGCACACGGTGATCGTTGTCGACCATGGCTCCACGGACGAAACCGGCACAGAACTCGCACGCAGGTTCCCGGAGGTCATCCGCCTGGAAGGCACGAGTGACATGTGGTGGTCCGCCGCAACCAACCTGGGAATCCGTGCTGCACTGGACCACGGCGCCGAGCGGATCATGCTCCTGAACAATGACTGCTACGTGCAACCGGATACACTGTCCCGCCTGCTGGAACTGGCGGACAGGTCCGGCCGGAGCGTGATTGCCCCGGTACAGCGCAGCGTGCAAAGCGGCCGCATCCTGACTCGCCGGGTGACCACCTGCTTCCTGCTGGGCCTGCCGACTCTCACGCTTCCCGGCAGGCCCGTCCCTCAGCCGGACGAAAACGGGCTGGTCGCCACCGGTCTGATCATCGGTGGGCGTGGTGCACTGATTCCGGCTGACATATTCAGGAGCGTGGGCCTGTTCAACGAGCGCGACCTCCCCCATTACGGCGCTGACCATGACTTCTACCTGCGTTGCAGAAAACGGGGGATCGGCCTGTTCATCGCTGCCGGTGTCGTGGTCGATGTAGACGAGCACAGATCGACGCTGTCGGCCCGGCCCGGTGCAATGCCGCTGGCCCGATTCCTCTCCTCACTGGGAGACCGGCGCTCGCACCGCAACCTTCCGGAGCTGCGTGCACTGTTCCGGCTGCATTACCCGATCCCCGGACTGTACCTGGTCGGCGTGGCACTCAACCTGCTGCGCTATACCCTGGTGTACACCTTCACCCGGATGCTGTATCTGGCCGGCTGGCGGCAACCGGAGACATGACGCCTTGAGCAGGGGATATCAGTACGGATTCTCGGCCAACAGCCCCTACGTGTACGACGTGGAAAACCGGGAAAGAAAGGCACGCACCATGGCCGCGGTGCTGGAGGACTTTCTGCCGGGGCCGCTCGCCGGCTACGATCTGCTGAATGTGGGCGGTTCGGCCGGGGTGATCGACAATTACCTGGCCCGACATTTCGGCAGCGTCACCGGCATCGACATCGACGCACCCGCCATCATGCATGCCCGGAAGAACTTCCAGCGTGACAACCTGCGCTTCCAGGTCGCGGATGCACTCCACCTGCCGTTCCGGAACGAGTCCTTTGACGTCGTCGTCTGCTCGCATGTCTACGAGCATGTCCCCGAGCCGGGACGGATGTTCGATGAAATATTCCGTGTGCTGCGCAAGGGGGGCGTCTGCTATTTCTCCGCCGGTAACCGGCTGATGTGGAACGAGCCCCATTACAACCTGCCGCTGCTATCGGTACTGCCGCGGCCACTGGCGCACCTCTATATCCGGCTGGCCGGAAAAGCGCGCTACTACCACGAGAAACACCTCAGCTACTGGGGCCTGAAATCCCTGGTACACCGGTTCGCCATCCATGACTACACGGCACGCCTGGTCAGCGAACCGGAGCACTTTCATACCGGATACATGATCAGGCCCGGAAGCCTCAAGGCAAGGGTAGCGGGTACGCTGCTGAAACTCGTGTACTGGGCCTTTCCCGGCTACATCTGGGTGCTGCAGAAGCACTAGGCCCGAGCGCGCAACCGGAATCGCCACTGATGAATCTGCTGTTCATCTCGAGAACCTTCCCTCCCGTGATTGGCGGAATCGAAAGGCAGAATGCCGAAATCGCCAGGGCACTGGCAACCCTTTGCAGCGTCCGGGTCATCGCCAACCGCCGGGGTAAATACCTGCTGCCGCTGTTCCTCCCCTGGGCAACCCTGCGGGCACTGCTGCTCCTGCCGCGTCTGGACGCGGTACTGCTCGGTGACGGGGTATTGGGCATTACCGGGTTCATTCTCAAACTGTTCACCCGCAAGCCCGTGGTCTGCATCGTCCATGGTCTTGATCTCACCTATCCGGGTCACATCTACCAGCGACTCTGGGTGCACACCTTCCTGCCCCGCCTGGACCGACTGATTGCGGTCGGCAATGCCAGCCTGGCAGCAGGGGTGCAACGCGGCATACCGGCGCAACGCTGCGTCTATATCCCCAACGGCGTGGCCGCCCCGGCCCGCCGCAACGGCTCCCGGGACGACCTGGCGGCGCTCATCGGCAGGCAGCCACGTGGCACGGTATTGCTGACTCTGGGACGTCTGGTCAGGCGAAAGGGTGTCGCCTGGTTTGTGGAAAACGTCGTTCCGCGGCTGGGCACCGACATTACCTATATCGTCGCCGGCGCAGGCCCCGAATGTGACCGGATCGCCGCTGCAATCGAAAACCGCGGTCTGGATGACCGGGTCGTGCTGCTCGGCAATGTCTCCGAGGACAGCAAGGAGTTGCTGTTCAGTACCGCCGATCTGTTCATTCAGCCCAATATACCGGTCAGCGGTGATATCGAGGGCTTCGGCCTGGTCGTGCTGGAAGCGGCGGTACACGGACTCGTGGTCGTCGCCGCGAGACTGGAAGGACTTGCCGATGCGATTACGGATGGCGTGAACGGCTATCTGGTCAGCCCGGAAAACGCTGCTGAATACGCTGCACGGATTACCACACTGCTGGCAGACCGTGACGCCATGAAACGGTTTGGCCGGCATGCCGGCACCCGGACGCTGAGCAGTTACGGCTGGCCTCTGATTGCCGACCGCTATCTCGAGGTGATCCGCCGTGCAGCCAGGCCGCCGGGCGACACGGCAGCCAGCGGATGAAACGCTGCAACCGCCGCCCGACGCCACGCGGACCTTCCCGTCACGACGCAGCGGCCGGCACCGGCACCTGGAGCCGCCGCCGGCCTGCTGTTGATCCGCCCCGGTGATCTGCGGCACCGGTCAGCGCTGACAGCGTGTCGGCCAGGTCCTGCCCGGCGCGCCGGCAGGACGCGCGGGAAGCGCGCGGTGATTCCCTACCCTGTTGCCATCATTAAAGTTTTAGGCTGTCACGTCGAAACCCCTGTACGTGTAGCAGGGCCGTTTGCACACCACCGATGATAACTACGGGACTGGAGACGATAGATTGTATCCCGTTGTTTTAAAGACTTATTCCGGGAACCGTCACGGGATCGGTCGTTGCCTGTGGGCGCAGCTGGCAAGTTGAAACAGAGAACCGGATCACAGTGACCGATTCACCCAAGAGCACAATGACCTGAGCGATGGCCACACCCAACCCGACAAGCAGCCTGAGCGGTCTTGCCCGACGTCTGGTCATGGATGGCATCGTGGCGGAGGACCAGGCGGCCAAGGCGCACGAAACCGCGCTCAGGAAACGCATGCATTTCGTCAGCTACCTGGTCGAGAACCGCATCGCGGACGGCCCCGACATCGCGTGGTCGGGCTCCCAGGAATTCGGCGTACCGCTGTTCGATCTCGAAGCCATGGACATGGAGCTGGCACCGGTCAAGCTGGTCAGCGAGAAACTGATCCGTCAGCACAATGCCCTGCCGCTGTTCAAGCGTTCCAACCGCCTGTACGTCGCGGTATCCGATCCGACCAACCTCGGCGCCATTGATGAATTCAAGTTCCACACCGGCATCAACACCGAGGCGCTCCTGGTCGAAGAGAGCCAGCTGCGCAAGGCGATCGAGACCGCGCTCGACGCACTCGACACCACCATGTCGGAACTCATGGACGCCGACCTGGACAACCTTGACGTGGTGGGCGGCGACGACGACACGCCGGGCAGCGAAATCTCCGAGTCCGACGTCGACGATACGCCGGTGGTGCGCTTCGTCAACAAGGTGCTGCTGGACGCGATCAATTCCGGCGCTTCCGATATCCACCTGGAACCCTACGAGAAGGAGTTCCGGGTACGGTTCCGCAATGACGGTGTGCTGCACGAGGTTGCCTCGCCGCCGCGCTCCCTGGCCATGCGCATCATTGCCCGTCTCAAGGTGATGAGCCGCATGAACATCGCGGAACGCCGCGTCCCGCAGGACGGCCGTATCAAGATGAACCTGTCACGCAACCGTTCCATCGACTTCCGCGTCAATACCCTGCCCACCCTGTACGGCGAGAAGGTGGTATTGCGTATCCTCGACGGCAGCGCCGCGCAGATCGGCGTGGATGCGCTGGGCTTTGATCCGGATCAGAAGGAAATGTACATGAAGGCCATCAACAAGCCCTATGGCATGGTGCTGGTCACCGGTCCCACCGGCAGCGGCAAGACGGTGTCGCTCTACACCGGGCTGAACCTGCTGAACACAGCGGACCGCAACATCTCGACCTGCGAAGACCCGGTCGAAATCAACCTGGTGGGTGTCAACCAGGTCAACGTGAACCCCAAGGCCGGGCTGGACTTCTCGGTTGCCCTGCGCGCGTTCCTGCGCCAGGACCCGGATATCATCATGGTCGGCGAGATTCGTGACCTGGAAACCGCCGAGATCGCCGTCAAGGCTGCTCAGACCGGCCACCTGGTGCTCTCGACCCTGCATACCAACGACGGGCCGCAGACCCTGACCCGCCTGGCCAATATGGGTGTGCCACCGTACAACATCGCCTCCGCCGTTCATCTGATCATGGCACAGCGCCTGGCGCGCCGGTTGTGCAATCACTGCAAAAAGGAACAGACCATGCCGGAAGACGTCCTGCTCAAGGCCGGCTTCACACCGGCCCAGATGAAGGGCCTCAAGGTCTTCGGCCCGGTGGGCTGCGAAAACTGTACCGCCGGGTACAAGGGCCGGGTCGGCATCTACCAGGTCATGCCGGTATCCGAAGCGATGGGACGCATCATCATGGAAGGCGGAAACTCCATGCAGCTGGCCGAACAGGCCAAGGCTGAAGGCGTTTCCGACCTGCGGGAGTCCGGTCTGAGAAAGGTCGCAGCCGGCATCACCAGTCTGGAAGAAATCGACCGCGTAACGAAGGAATAGGCCATGGCCGAGAAAGTACTCAAGCAACCTGATTTGTTCATCTGGACCGGTACGGACAAGCGCGGCGTCAAGGTCAAGGGACAGACGCGGGGAGGAAATCCCTCCCTGATCAAGGCGGACCTGCGCAAGCAGGGTATCAGGCCGATCTCCGTGCGCAAGCAGAGCACGCTGTTCCAGAAGACCGAAAAGAAGAAGATCGTGCCGAAGGACATCGCGGTGTTCTTCCGCCAGCTGTCCACCATGATGGCGGCCGGCGTACCGCTGGTACAATCCTTCGAAATCATCGGGCGCGGCCATGACAACGCTGGCATGCGCGATCTGATCCTCAAGGTCAAGGCCGATGTCGAGTCCGGCACGAGCCTCTCCGATTCGCTTGCCAAGCATCCCTATCACTTCGATGCGCTGGTCATCAGCCTGGTCAACGCCGGTGAACAGGCCGGCGTGCTGGAATCGCTGCTCGACAATATCGCAACCTACAAGGAAAAGACCGAAACGCTCAAGAGCAAGATCAAGAAGGCGCTGTTTTATCCGACTGCGGTCATCATCGTGGCGGTCATCGTCACCGCGATCCTGCTGATCTTCGTGGTGCCGCAGTTCGAGGACCTGTTCAATAACTTCGGTGCCGACCTGCCGGCGTTCACCCGGGTCGTGGTGAACCTGTCGAAATGGTTGCAGCAGTACTGGTGGGTGGTGTTCGGTGTACTCGTCGGCTCGGGGGTCGGATTCACCCAGGCCAAGCGGCGTTCCCGCCGGTTCTGCCGCGTCCTCGACCGGACGATCCTGAAGATACCGATCATCGGCCCCATCATGCACAAGGCGGCGGTGGCGCGCTATGCCCGCACCCTGTCCACCATGTTTTCCGCAGGTGTACCGCTGGTGGAAGCGCTGGAGTCGGTGGCCGGCGCGACCGGCAACGTGGTCTATTCGGATGCAGTGCTGCTGATCCGCGACAGCGTGGCAACCGGACAGCAGCTGCAGTTCGCCATGGCGCAGACCGGCCTGTTCCCGAACATGGTGGAACAGATGGTAGCCATCGGCGAGGAATCAGGCGCCCTGGACCAGATGCTGGCCAAGGTGGCCGACTTCTTCGAACAGGAAGTCGATGATGCCGTCGACGCACTGAGCAGCCTGCTGGAACCGTTCATCATGGCCGTCCTCGGTGTCCTGATCGGCGGCCTGGTGGTGGCGATGTACCTGCCCATCTTCAAGATGGGTGCTGCGATCTGACCGCACTGCAGCTGCAAGTCCTGTCACCGCGACTATAATGCCGCATGGACGCCTTGCAACTGCTTCAGGAGTCGACGCTGTTCCTGGCCGGCAGCGCCGGCCTCCTCGGCCTGGTGGTGGGCAGTTTCCTCAACGTGGTGATCCACCGCCTCCCGATCATCCTGGAGCGCCGCTGGACCCGGGAATGCGCTGAACTCGAGGGCCGGGAGCCGCAGGATGCCGGCGAACCGTACAACCTGCTGATTCCTGGGTCCACCTGTCCCGGCTGTGGACATCGTATCCGTGCCGTGGAAAACATTCCCCTGCTCAGCTACGCGTTCCTGCGTGGACGCTGTGCCGGTTGTGGCGCGCCGATCTCGTTGCGCTATCCCCTGGTGGAACTGGCGTGCGCCCTGCTTTCCATCGTGGTTGCACTGCACTTCGGCTACACCCTGCAGTCCGGTGCGGCACTGCTGTTCACCTGGTGCCTGATTCCGCTGTTCCTGATCGACTTCGACCGTCAGCTGCTGCCGGACTCCATCACCCTGCCCCTGCTGTGGGCCGGTCTGCTGCTCAGTCTGAACGGAACGTTTACCGACAGTACCGCAAGCATTCTCGGTGCGACCGCCGGCTACCTGTCGCTGTGGTCGATCTACCACGTGTTCCGGCTGGTCACCGGCAAGGAAGGCATGGGCTACGGAGACTTCAAGCTGCTCGCCGCCATCGGCGCCTGGACCGGCTGGCAGATGCTGCCGCTAGTCATCCTGTTTTCCTCGGTGGTCGGCGCCGTCATCGGGATCGGCCTGATCCTGTTCCGGGGCCGTGATCATGAGCTGCCCATTCCGTTCGGGCCGTTTCTCGCCGCGGCCGGCTGGTTGACTCTCCTGTGGGGACACGACATCATCGGCCTTTATTTGCACTGACCCCTTCGTGACGCACACTGCCAATGCCGTCTCCCGCTCGCGCAGGCCCCTGGTCGTCGGCCTTACCGGCGGCGTCGGCAGCGGCAAATCCACGGTAGCCGGCCTGTTTTCCACACTCGGCGTGCCGGTTCTCGATGCCGATCAGCTGACCCGGGAACTGGTCCGACCCGGAGAGCCGGCGCTGGCAGCCATCGCCGCACATTTTGGCCCGGACTGCCTGCAGACCGATGGCACCCTGGACCGCGCCTGGATGCGCCGGAAAATCTTTTCCGATCCGGACAGCAAACAACGACTTGAGGACATCCTGCATCCGGCCGTACGACAGCGCATGCAGGACTGGGTCAGCGAGATCCGGGCACCGTACTGCATTCTGGTGATTCCGCTGCTGCTGGAGACCAGGCAGACCGACCTGGTCGATCGCGTGCTGGTCGTCGATATTCCGGAAAAAGAACAGCTGAAACGGGTTGCCGCGCGCGATAGCCTGTCACACAA
>CAYUFA010000095.1:0-9406 GCA_964443845.1 uncultured Ectothiorhodospiraceae bacterium | reverse complement strand
GCGGATCGTACGGTCGTCACCGGCAGCCCGCCGCCGGCGACACCGGGTGCGGCAACTACCGGGTCCATCACCGGCAGCGGGGAAGCGACCTCCCCAACCACCGGTACCGGAGCAGTGACCGGGAGCGGAGGGACGACCGGCACGGCCGGTGGTGCGGGGGATGCGACCGTGCTCGGGACCAGTGCCCCGGAGGTCATTACCAGCCGCACCTCGCGTACCGGTGGTACGGACTCCAGCAACTGGAGCGACCTGCCGGCTGCGGGGGGAGAGGGCGGGGAAACGCTGCAGCCGGGGGCGGTCCTCAAGGGTCGTTTCGTGCTGGAGGAGCTGATCGGCCGCGGCGGCATGGGTGAGGTCTACAAGGCGCGCGACCAGCGCAAGGAAGAGGCGCAGGATCGCCATCCCTGGGTGGCCGTCAAGATCCTCAACGAATCCTTCAAGTCGCACCCGGAATCGCTGAAGGCGCTACAGCGCGAATCCCGCAAGGCGCAGAAGCTCGCGCACCCCAATATCGTCAACGTCCATGACTTCGACCGGGACGGCGCCAACGTCTTCATGACCATGGAGTTCCTCGAAGGCGAGCCACTCGACCACGTCACCAAGCGCAACCGCGGACGCGGCATGCCGGAAGGCGAAGCAATGCCGATCATCCGCGACATGGGCCGGGCGCTGGCGCATGCGCACAGCCATGGCATCGTGCATTCCGATTTCAAACCCGGGAACGCCTTCCTCACGAAGGAGGGAGTCACCAAGGTTTTCGATTTCGGCATCGCACGTGCCAGCAGCCATGCCGGCAAGGCCGAGGGCGAGACGACGGTCTTCGACGCAGGTGAGCTGGGCGCCCTCACGCCGGCCTATGCCAGTTACGAGATGCTCGAAGGAGACGAGCCCGACGCGCGTGACGACATCTATGCACTGGCCTGTGTCGCCTACGAGCTGCTGGCCGGCCGTCATCCGTTCAACAAGGTGCCGGCCAACCAGGCCCTCGAGAAGGGTATGGTCCCGGAACGGATCCGTTCGCTCAGTCGCAGCCAGTGGAAGGCGCTGGCTCGCGGACTCGCCTTCCGGCGCGAAAAGCGTTCCGCGAATGTCGCCGAGTTCCTGTCCGGGATCGAGCGCAAGCGTGTGCACAAGGGGGTGGTGTTCGGCGCCGCCGCCGCCGTGCTGTTGCTGGTGGGGCTGGCGGTCATGGTGGTGCCCGGTTACCTGCACGACCGGCGGATTACCCAGCTGGTCCGGGAACTGAAGCAGGCGGATGATACCGGGATGCCGGCCCTGCTCGCTTCCGTGCGCGGGCTGGGCAAGAGCGATCGTGCCGGCGTGCTGCTGAATGCCAAGAACGAGATCATCGCCTGGTACGGCAAGCGTCAGGATGCGCTGGTCAACGAAGTGCAGGGCCGCTATGACTACCCGGCCGCCCTGAAAAACATCAACGCCGCACTGCAACTCTATCCGGACTCGGCCCAGCTGACGGAACTGAAGACACGGCTGGAAAACAGCCGTGACCAGCTGCTCAACGACCTGACCCGCCGCTTCAACAGTCACCTGGAGGAAGGACGGCTGCTGGCATCCCCCGGGGATGACATGGAGGACGTGCTGCATATCCTGGCCCAGGTACAGCCGGACCATCCGTTACTGCACGATGCCCGCCTGTCCGCCGCCTATGCCGACCAGGCGTCGCACCTGCTCGAGCAGGGAAATCTCGAACGCGCGGACCAGATGCTGGCCCTCGGACTGAAGCGGTTTCCGCAGGATACGCAACTGGTCAACCTGCATGACAAGGTGGCCGCCGAGCAAACCCGGGTCCGGCGCGAAAAGCGCATCGCCGCGCTTTCCGGTCAGCTCGCCACGGCGCTGGCCGGCATGGATTCGCTGGATGCCGTCGAGCGTGTGCGTGCGGACCTGACGGAACTCCGGCAACTGGCGCCCGACGCGGCCGTGGCGGGAAAAATCGAGGCCAGGGCCGGCAAGCTGGTTGACAAGCAACTTTCCACGCTGATCGACGACCGCCGCTGGGATGACGCCGACCGGTTGCTGCAGGCGAACGCCGATGTGGTCAGCACGGATTTTCTGCAGACAAGACAGAAGAAACTGGCCGATGCGCACAACGCGCACCTTGCCCGCCTGGATAAACTGTATACCGCGCTGCTGGATGCCGTCGGCAAGCGCAGGCTCGCCGGCAAGTCGTCCAACAGCGCGCAGTCACTGCTCGACAGGCTGGCCGGAGAAGGAGCGGACGCCGCGTTGCTGGAACGCGCCCGGGCCGCGATCGGCCAGGGCTATCTGGAAATGGTGCGGGCGGCACGCGCCGCCGGCAAGTGGGACGAGGCGCGCGCGCACGTGCAGGAAGGCCTGGATGCGCAGCCGGGCGCCGCGGTGAGCGCCAGCCTGCAGGCGGAGCTGGCGCAGATCGGGCAGGCGGAAGCCGCGCAGAAACAGCAGCTCGCCGAGGCGGAAATCAAGGCACGTGAAGCCGAACGCCAGCAACAGGTCAGCTTGCTGCACCAGAGTTTCCAGCAGAGCCTGGAGCAGCAGCCGTACCAGACGGACACCGCCAGGCAATCGCTCGGTATCCTCGACAAGCTGGCTGCCCTGAATCCCTCGGATCCGTTGATTGGCCAGGGCAGGAACCGGATTGCGGAGCGCCTGACGGCGTCCATCCGGGCCCTGGACAAGCAGCAGGACTGGGACAAGGCGCTGGCGATGGCCACCACGGCCGTGGACATGGTGCCGGGTTCGGAGACGCTGTCCAGCGTCCTGCTGGAGGTCCAGCGCGGACGGTCGCAGCATCTCGCGCAGGCGCGGGTACAGAATATCGACAGCTATCGCCAGTCCCTGGCGCAGGCGCTGGCCAACCCGGTGCTCGACGACGACTGGACCGGCACGGTTCAAAACGACATGAAGATGCTCGGGGAGCTGGTTCCGAAGGACGAGGTACCCTGGCTCGAGCAACAGCGCGCGAAAGTCGCCAGCCTGTACCTGGACAAGGCGCGCGTGATGCGGGGCAAGGAACGCTTCACCGAGGCGCGCTCCCTGCTCGCCGCAGCGGGGAAATTCGTGAGCGACGATACCGCGGTGCGTAAGGAACAACAGGCACTGGCTGATGCGGAAGCGAAGTTCAACGAGGCGAACAAGGAGAAACTGCGGCTGGCGCACATCGAGGGAGACAAGCAGACCTTCCTGACCCAGGCCAGGGCCAGGGACGTGAGCAACGCGAAGAAGACCCTTGCCATCCTGCACGGTGAGCTGGCTGCGAACGATCCGTTCCTGAATACCACGGCACCCGAGGCGCTCGGCACGGCCTATCTCAGGCTGGCCGAGAGCGCCGCGAAGAAACGCAATTTCAGCACGGCTGTCAAACTCGCGGATGCCGGCCTTGCCGAGGCCCCCGGCATGGCCGAATTGCAGAAGGCGAAGCAAGGTTTCGAGCGCGAGGGCCGGGTCGATGTCACGCGCCGGCTGATCCAGACCGCGGGATCCCTGGGAACTGCGCAGGTGCAGCAGTCACTCGCAAGACTCAAGGCCGACAGCAGTGTGGATTACCGTAGCGTCGAGCAGGATCTTTCCGGCGTCGCGGCACGGCGCATCCGGGCGCTGGCCGGCAAGGACTATTCCGCGGCCGAGGCGATGCTTGCCGATGCCCGGCAACTGTTCCCTGGCAACCGGCAACTGGCAGCGCTGAAACTGAAACGACCGGCTGCGCCGGCACCGGCCACACCCGCCCGTCCGGCGCAGGTAACCCCGGCCACGCCACCGGTCGTGACCGCGCGTGTTACCCCGGCAACCGGCGGTGTTGCCTGCAAGCCGACGCTGGCCGGCTACGGGCGCCGCGCACGCGGTACCTGCTATGACATGCTGGCGAGTGACACCCATGGACCACTGCTGGTCGTGATCCCGTCCGGTGGTGGCATCAAGGGACCGTACGCGATCACCAAATACGAAATCTCGGTCGCTGACTACAATCACTACTGCAAGCTCAGTGGCAAGTGCGCCGGCGTCCGCGCGGCCTCACCCGAACTTCCGGTGACGGGCATTACCCTGCGGCAGGTGAAGGCCTATGCCGCCTGGATGAGCAGGCAGACCGGGCACACGTACCGCCTGCCCACCGACCAGGAATGGAGTTATGCCGCCAGTGCCCAGGGCAAGCAGCCAGGCAAGGATTTCAACTGCCGGGTGATGCTGGGGGACTCCATGATCAAGGGTCAGGGCCTGGTGAAAGTGGACGTCGGCAGTTCCAATGGCTGGGGGCTGATCAATTATATCGGCAATGCGCAGGAGTGGGTCACTACCGCGCGGGGAACAGCGGCACGCGGCGGCGATTACCAGGACAACCTGAGCGCGTGTGACCTGTCGCTGATCCGGGCGCATGCCGGGCAGGCGGATGCGGTCACCGGTTTCCGGCTGGTGCGGACACTGGAGATGGGGGGCTGATGAATACCAGGGTTGGCAAGACACCGCGCCAGCTGGCTCGGGACTACTACAATGGCGTGCTGGGTTTTACCGAGTACCGCGACCTGCGCAGGCGTCTGATCGAGGAGATCACCCGATCCGCGCCCGACCGCCCCGATCCCACCCGTCCCCTCGTACGCGAAGTTGCCGCACCGGCGCCGGAACCCCGGGAACCCGCGCCCCCTCCGGCGCCCCCGCCAGCCCCGGCATCCGCGCCGGCGCACAAATCCGCTGCTGCCGCCTGGCTGCTACCGGGGGTGGGCCTGATTGTCGCCGCACTCGCCATCGGCTGGCTGTTGCTGTCGGGTGAGCACGGCACGCCGCCGGCGCGTCAGCTGCCAGCCGGGCAAACTGCCGCCGGCACGGCCAGCGAAACTCCTGCGCCCCCCCCGTCACTGCTGAATCGGTTCCTGGCGGCCAACGACTGGAAATACGAAGCACTGGCCGCGCTCACGCTGTCCTGGTCCGAACTGCAGCCACGCGATCAGCAGGCGATACGGGATTCCGCGGCATTCCGGGCTTTCTCGGAACGGCTGCGGGAGCGGGTACTCGAGCAGCAGGCGTTGCAGGATATCGACAAGTCGGCCATCCGGCGCAAACAGAATCTGCTGTCGCTGGGCCAGCAGATGGGTGTCCCCGGCCTCGAGTCGGCACCGTCAGCGCCCGCCGCGCCGGCTACATCAGCCCCGCCGGTCGCGCAGCATGTGCCGGTTGCCAGCAAGGCCCCGCCGCCCGTGTCCGCGACGCCCGCATCTCCAGCGCCCGGGACACACGCGGCCGTACCGGTTGCAGCACGCTCGCCCGCGGCCGAACCTGAATCTGCTGCCGCTGCCGCTGCCGCTGCCGGGACGCCGGAGGCGGGCGTGCCGGCCGGAGCGCAGAAATCGTCGCCTGCCGCGGCAACCGCACCCCGCGAGGACAAGGCGGTTGCCGGTGTCCCGGCCGCAAGGCAGGCGGAAAAGGCCGCCGCGACCGCTGTGCCGGCACACACCGCCTCCGGCGACGCCTGCCGGGCATCCCTGGCGAATACGCGCAAACCGGCCTGCTGGGACCGGCTGAAAGATGGCAGCAGAGGGCCCCTGATGATCGTGTTGCCGGCGGGCAGGTTCCAGATGGGCAGTACCCGCGAGGCCAGCGAGCAGCCGGTCCACACGGTGACGATCGCACGCCCCTTCGCCATTTCCGCCTACGAAGTATCCGTGGCGGCATACCGCAAGTTCTGCCGGGCCACCGGCCTGCATTGCGTATTTCCCTGGCCCGCTGCCAGGGACCCCGCCGTCAACCTGAGCTGGAAAGATGCCCAGTCCTACGTCCACTGGTTGTCCGGAGCCACCGGCGCAACCTACCGCCTGCCGACGGAAGCGGAGTGGGAATATGCCGCGCGCGCCGGGTCGAGCGCCGAGTATCCCGTGGGTGATGGCACTACACTGTTGCCGTCCGATGCGCGTTTCAACGCATCCTCTCCCATGCCGGTCGATGACCGCTCGGTCAATGTAAACGGTTTCCACCTGCGGCATATCGTGGGCAACGTGCGCGAGTGGGTGCAGGATGCCTGGTACGGCAACTACCAGGGTGCGCCCGCTGATGGACGGGCAAGGAACGGGACCGGCTCGATGCGCCGGGTGGTGCGCGGTGGTTCCTATGCCGACGATGCGAACCGGCTGCGCGCGTCCGCGCGCGCGGGTATCAATCCCGATACAAGGGATCGCCAGACGGGGCTGCGTCTGGTGCGTGAAATTTCCGATTGAAATAACCCCGGAGCGGGTTGCTAATTGTCCCGGTTTGATTAGACTGTGCACTGGATGTGCGACCCCCGGCATTTGTCCCGGGCGGATAACAACCAACAAGTACCTGCAAGTACCTACGGACGACACCGTCAGGCTACGCCATTGCGAAGCGTCGATGGGCACAAGGGGGTAGATGATATGTCGGAGCAGTTTCAGGGCAAGGCGCATGCCTTGCGTGGTGAGTCTGTTGCACTCGGGTTTGCCGGTCCGTTCCTCACGCTGTTGCTGGTGATCGGGTCTGCGCAGGCCGCGCCGCCGGTTCCACCGTCGGCCACGCCAGGCGGCGTGCAGCCCGACCTGATGAAGCGACAGATTCCTGTCACGCCGGACGCCAGCACCTTCCCCATCCCGCCGGTGATCGACCGGCCACTGGGCGTCGATGAAGGTCCGACGGTGCAGGTATCCGCGTTTACCCTGAAGGGGGTCACGGATCACCCCAAGGTGGGGATCACGACCGCGGGGATCGAGCGCCTGCTCAACCAGCACATCAGCGCGCAGCAGGGCAAGTTCACCATCGGCCAGCTGCAGGAAGTGGCCAATGAAGTCACCCGCTACTATCGCAAGGCCGGCTATATCCTCGCGCAGGCCTTCATTCCGGAGCAGACGGTCCAGAACCAGACGGTAGTCCTGCAGGTGATGGAGGGTACGCTCGGCAGCGTCAAGGTGGATGGCAACAAGCTGTATTCCAGCGGCACGCTGGCCCGTCCGTTTGACCGGCTGATCGGCACCGCCGTGGTCAAGGACCAGATCGAGTCCGGCCTGCTGTACCTGACCGATTACCCGGGGGTCAATGTATTCGGTGTGTTCCGCCCCGGCAGTACCGTGGGCCAGACCGACCTGCTGCTGAATGTGCAGAAGGAAAAGCGCTTCCAGGGTTCCATCCAGGCCGACAACTACGGCATCGAGACCACCGGCGAATATCGCGCCACGCTGGAAGGGCACTGGAACAATCCCCTGGGTCAGGGTGACCAGCTGTCCGGTACGGTCCTGCAGACCTTTCATCCCACCGAAGCCACCTTCGGTGGTATCGATTACATGATCCCGGTATTCGGGCCGCGCAACCGGGTTTCGCTGGGTGTCAGCCGCAACGACTACAACATCGCAGGTGCACTGAGTGCGCTGGACCTGAGCGGTACCACCGACCGGGTCTACGTGAACCTGCGCCGCTCCTTCGTGCGCAGCCGGGAAAAGAATCTCTACGGGCTGGTGGAACTGAATCACCAGAAGGGTGATGTGAACCTGGCCGGCGCGCCGTTCGCGACGGACAAGATCACAGTGGGCGCACTCGAACTGGGATTCGACTGGGTGGACAAGCGCTTCTCGGGCATCAACCAGGGCAGTGCGCGATTCAGCCATGGATTCCCGGATTTCCTGGGGTCCATGGACGAGCACGGTAACGACGAATCCTTGCGTGTCCTCGGCGACGGTAGCCATGTGGGCGGCGATTTCAACAAGCTGAACATCAACCTGGTGCGCCTGCAGAAGATCAACAAGATCAATTCGATCATGCTGACGGTGCGCGGGCAGTACACATCGGATCCGCTGCCTTCGCTCGAGCAGATGAGCATCGGCGGCCCCAACAGTGTGCGTGCCTACCCGGTTTCCGAATTCCTGTACGACCGCGCGTGGTTTGCCAGTGGTGAGTGGATCATGAATGCGCCCGGCTTCTCCGACAAGCCGGCGTTCGACAACCGGACCTGGGGCGAGATCCTGCAGTTCTCGCTGTTCTATGACGCCGGTGGCGGCAGTCTGCTCAAGAAGGGCATCAACGAATCCTCCGGCAACACCCTGACCGGTGCCGGTGGTGCCGTGCAAATGAATCTCCCGGGCAAGGCCTTCGCCCGGCTGGATGTGGCCAAGAACCTTTCCAACGCGGACCCCAGCAACGACCGGTCCGTCCAGTACTGGCTGACCGGGCGCATGGACTTCTAGCGGGTTGAGCGGATACGCACGATTCGGAACAAAGATCACCGGACAGGTTTACATCCATCGGACCGAAATGGATCAAGGCGAGGACAAGGGCATGACAACAAAACAAACTCTGCGGCGTGACGCGGGAAACTTCCGGCTGACAAAGCTGGCACGGTTTTTCAGACAGGTCCGGTTGCTGTCCACCGGCGCCCTGCTTGCCCAGTCTGCCATCGTGGTGGATGTGCACGCCCAGCCGACCGGGGGGGAAGTCGTCGGTGGCAGCGGCAGCATTTCACAGGCCGGTTCCACTACCGTCATTCAGCAGAATTCCGGCAGCCTTGCCATCGACTGGCAATCCTTCAATCTTTCCGCTACGGACACGGTGCAGTTTGTGCAGCCCTCCGCCTCCGCGGCGGCGCTGAACCGTATCCTCGACCAGAATCCCAGCCAGATCAACGGACTGATCGTGTCCAACGGCCGGGTGTTTCTGATCAATGCCAGCGGCATCATTTTTGGCAAGACCGCGATCGTCAATGTGGGCAGCCTCGTGGCGAGCAGCCTCGATCTTTCGGTTAAGGATTTCATGGCAGGGCACTATGACCTGTCCGCGCTCGAGGGTGCGAAGGGTGCCGTCGTCAACCGCGGGCTCATCGAGGCGGCCAGCGGCGGTTCGATCACCCTCGTCGGCCAGTCCGTGAGCAACGAGGGTGTTGTCGTGGCCGATCTCGGGCAGGTCAACATGGGCGCTGGCAGCAAGGCCACCCTCGATTTCGATGGTGACGGCCTCATCCGCTTCGAGATCACCGGCCAGCTGCAGGACAACGCGACCGGCGACGCCGATGCGGTACACAACAGCGGAGTCATCCAGGCCAACGGCGGCCAGGTACTGATGACGGCGAGTGCGGCCGCCGACGTATTCACCAACGTGGTGAACAACGAGGGCGTGATTCGTGCCAACCGGATCGACAACCAGGGCGGCGTGGTCCGCCTGGTTGGTAGCGGCGGCACGACGGTGGACAGCGGCCAGATCGACGTCAGCGGCGCGGATGCGCAATCCAGCGGCGGCGAGGTACAGGTGCTCGGGGACCGGGTCGGCGTGATCGGCAATGCCACGATTGACGCCTCCGGCGCCGCGGGGGGCGGCACGGTACTGGTGGGCGGTGACCTGCACGGTGCCAATCCGGCGGTGCAGAATTCCGGTTATACCTACGTCGGCGCAGATACCTCGATCAAGGCGGATGCGCGCGACGTTGGTAATG
>CAYUFA010000094.1:0-9428 GCA_964443845.1 uncultured Ectothiorhodospiraceae bacterium | reverse complement strand
GAGGCCGTTGCGGAACTGCTGCTCGAACAGCGTCGGGTCGGTCATGTCCCCCAGGCTCGGCGCGCACACGTCGTTGGCACCGAGCAGCACCACCACGTCACCGGCCGCCGCGCCCGGTACCTGCGCGCTGGCGGCGACCACGGCCTGTGCCTGTGTGGCGAAGTCCGCCATGACCGCGCCGCTGTGTGCCTGGTTGAACAGGCTGTCGTTGGCCGCGTTGTTCTCGAAATAGTTCGCGGGTTGCAGCCCTCCCAGGCGCTCGTTGATGCTGTTGACCCCGTCGCTGGCGTTGTAGCCGGTCGACCAGACCTTGTCGTGGTTGAGCACGCCGATGCCGCCGGTCTCCGCCTCGCCCTCGCCGATCGAGTCACCGATGTTGAACTGATTGGCCGGAACGCCGGCATACGACAGTACCAGTGTGCCGGTCACGGCGCGGGCCAGCACCAGCAGGTCGCCGAGGTTGAAGGTCCCGTCCGGCACGCTGTAGCCAGCCACCAGAGGTGCCACGTCGCCGGCCTCCTGTTGCGGGCCCGTCAGCCCGCGCAGGCCGGTCAGCGTCTGGACGCCCCACAGCAGGTCGGTAAGATTGACCGAGCTGTCGCCGTTGATATCGCCGTTGTGCGCGGCGAAGGCAGGCAGCAGCGGCAGGCAGGCCACGGCCAGCAGCAGGCCGTAAAAGCACTGGTGCGGTCCGGGTTTGGAAGCCGGGCGAGTGATCATAGCCGTAGTATGTAGCGGAAACGCCGGATCCCTGCCTGCCCGGTACTCCTGCCATCCATCGCACACGGGGTGGGGAAGGGGATCGTGTATCCGTCCACGTACGCACACTACTCACTGCCGGATAAATGAAAACCGGGCCGGGCGGTCACTACTTCGATATCTGCGCATCTTCCAGGATGACCGGGTACACGTAGCCGTAGCCGTAGTCCTTGTCCAGCCCCACCTTGCCCTCGACGACGATCACGTCACCCAGGGCCGCCGTGTCTTTGGTGGTGACCGCCAGGTCCTGCGGGCTGCTGCTGTCGCGCAGGTGGATCCAGTTTTTGCCCATGACACCGGCCGTGTACTTGGTGACCTTGCCACGCACCCGCACGGTGGTACCGGCCAGTTTTTTCCGGTCGGTATAGAGTTCGGCGATGGTGTTGCCGCCCTTGACCCGGTCGATGCCGGGCACCGGTTTTTCATCGGCAGCCGTCTCGATGGCGGGGTGGGGTGGTTTGGCAGTGGCCCGGTCCGCCGCGTGTGCCGACCCGAGGCCGAAGCGGCCCGAGAAGTAGACCACGGGGAAATCGCGGTTGAGCGAGTTGCTGTGAAAGTTGTTCATCGGCATCGCCGAGGAGAAGGTGATCACGTCTCCCTTGTGCAGCGTGGTCGTGGTCGAGGCGGTCCAGACGACTTGCTTGCCGGTATCCACCTGGGCGTAGGTATACCCGGCGGCATCGATGACGTCAATTACCTTGCCGGACATCGTGTTGGCAGCCGGTCTTGGTGCGCCCTGGGCGCCCGCCGGGCTGTCGGTGCTGGAATACACCACGCCGGCGGGTAGCAGGGTGAACGTGAAGCCGGCAAGCAGGGCCAGGAACAGGCCGGTACGGTATGACATGATGGCACTCCCTCGGGTCGAATGGCCGGCGGTCCGGAAGGCAGGCAATGCACAGGCCTGTCGTCCCGCCGGGTGCTGGAGAATCGCTTTTCCACCAGTATACAGGCATCCGTCTGCGGAATGCATCGCGCCGGGCGGCCGGCCCGGGCAGCCATGCGGAAGGTGCGAGAATGGTCTGCGCGCGAGCGCGGGTGCCCCGGCTCGTTGTATCATCACGGGATTTCAGATCCCGGGCGGCACCTGGCCGCGACCCACGAGGAAGAACCGACGCATGCACTACGAAACCGTTGATGCCGTGATTACCCCGCGCGGCAGTCTGGACGTGTTGTCCAAGGCCGAGGTGGCCAAGCTGCTCGACACCAGCAAGGGCGGGCTGTACAGCACCCTGCGCAGTTGCGCGCTGGCCGTGCTCAATGTCGGCAGCATGCTGGACGACGGCAAGGAGTTGCTGGAACGCTACCAGTCCTTCGATATCCAGATCGTCCCGGAAGAACGCGGGATCAAGCTGAAGGTGAGCGGCGCACCGGCCAGCGCCTTTGTCGACGGCGTCATGATCCGTGGCATCACCGAGCACCTGCTGTCGGTGCTGCGTGACGTGGTGTATGTCAGCGACAAGATCGCCACCAACCCGAAATTCGACCTGGTGTCCTCCGAGGGGATCACCAATGCCGTGTTCCACATGCTGCGCAATGCCGGCATCCTGCTGCCGGACGCCAATCCGCGCATGGTGGTGTGCTGGGGCGGCCATTCGATCAGCCGCGAGGAATACGACTATACCAAGGAGGTCGGCTACCAGCTGGGCCTGCGTGGCCTGGATACCTGTACCGGTTGCGGGCCGGGTGCCATGAAGGGACCGATGAAGGGCGCGACCATCGGCCATGCCAAGCAGCGCATCCGCGACGGGCAATACCTCGGCATCACGGAGCCGGGCATCATCGCCGCGGAATCGCCCAACCCGATCGTGAACGACCTGGTGATTCTGCCCGACATCGAGAAACGCCTGGAGTCCTTCGTGCGTGTCGGCCACGGTATCGTGGTGTTTCCCGGTGGCGTCGGTACGGCCGAGGAGATTCTCTACCTGCTGGGCATCCTGCTGCACCCGGACAACGAGGAGCTGCCGTTCCCCCTGATCTTTACCGGGCCGGGCAGTGCCGCCGACTATTTCCGGGAGATCGATGCGTTCCTCGCCGCCACGCTCGGTGCGCAGGCACGGCAGTGCTATAAAATCATCATCGACGATCCGGTGCACGTGGCCCGGGAAATGAAAACGGGCATTCATCACGTGCGCGAATTCCGCAAGCATCACGACGATGCCTATTACTTCAACTGGTCGCTGCGTGTCGAGCACGAGTTCCAGCAACCGTTTGTCCCGACGCACGAAAGCATGGCCAACCTGGTGCTGAGCCGCGACCTGCCGCAGCATGCGCTGGCCGCCAACCTGCGCCGTGCCTTTTCCGGGATCGTGGCCGGCAACGTCAAGGACGTTGGAATCCGCGCCATCGAGCAGTACGGCCACTTCGAGATTCGCGGTGATGCCGGCATCATGGATCCGCTGGATTCGCTGCTCAAATCGTTCGTGGCGCAGCAGCGCATGAAGCTGCCGGTCACGGAATACGTGCCCTGCTATCGCATTATCAAGTAAGGTGGGGCGCGAGGCGTGAAAGCTCAACGTTGTTCGCAGGCAGGACTCACGAGCGGTCTCGGTAGCCGGCCAGGCAGTCCCGGATGCGTTGCTCCGTGGCCGCGGCCGCAGCGGCCGGGATGGCGCCGGTGGTCAATGCCGTGTACAGCAGGTCCTCGACGGATTCCTGTGCATCGAGCGCCTTCTTCAGCGAGGCATTGAGGCGCTCGACCTGGTAGGCCATGCGCGCGGCCTGGCATTCCGGCGGCGAGGGCAGTTCCAGCAACACTTCCAGCTTGAGACAGGCGGCCTGCTTGGTGGCGAGGTTGGCCGCGAGCGTCGCATCATCGGGGTGGGAGAAGGCCTGCCCGAAGCGCTGTTCCAGCGTGGCAGCATGGGCGTCGTCCGGGGCGGGCAGGGCCTGCCATTGCGCCCTGGCAAGTTCTGGGTCGAGCGCCTGACCGGTGAGCGCGGCCTGCTCCAGGGAGTGACACAGCGCGGCCCGTTGCGCGAGGTGCTCCAGCCCGGCAACACGGTTGCGGGTTGCGGCCCCGTCCAGCGCCTTGCGGAAGTGCTTCCGGGCCTCGCGCCACTGCCTTTCCAGCTGTGACTCCACCTTGCGCGGTACGGCACCGGCGTCGTGCCAGCGCTCCTCGAGCCGGGTGATCAGCGTGGCCTGCGCGAGCAGCTCCGCGTCCGCCGCGGCCGCGGCCCGGTTCAGTTCCTCCACCAGCGCCTGTTTCCGCTCGAGGTTCGCCTGCCGTTCGGCATCGTGTTGCCGGCGCTCGGCGTCACGTCTGTGGTAGACGCCATCGCACGCGGCCTGGAAGCGCTTCCAGAGCCGGTTTTCCACGTTGCGCCTGTCGGGTACCGTGATCGTCCACTGTTTTTTCAGGATATCGACCTGTTCAAGCGCCTCGCGCAGGTTCTCCACGCCGGCCAGTGCCTCGATGTCGGCGATCAGCTTTTCACGGACCCGCAGTGAGTGCGCGCGCTCGCGCGCGAGGTAGTGCTCGAATTTCTCCAGCACCTCGTCCAGTGCCCGCGCCACGGCCTTGCGGTGCCGGAAATCGATGTTGCCGGAGTTGTAGAAATCGCGCCGCGCCTGGTGGATGAAGCGGTCGAGGTCGCGCCAGTCGGGATGCTTCCAGTCGGTGGCCTCGAAGCGCGCGTGCAGCCGGTCGATGATGGCCTGGCGCTGACCGAGGTTTTCCCTGCGCTGTCGCTTGAGCTGTTTGAAATGCTCGGCACAGGGCTGGTAGGCCGCGGCACAGGTGGAATCGAAGGTCTGCCAGAGCTCCTTGCCGGCATGGTCGCCGGATTTGTCCCATTCCTGCCACTGCGCGCGCGCTGCGCGGATGCGGTTGGCGAGCTCTTCCGGCGGCAGTCCCGCCTCCGGCAGCTGCCGGACCTGCTCGATCAGTTCCTGGCGCACCTGGGTGGTGCCCCAGTGACGCCAGGATTCGAGCTTGCGCAGCCGCGGGCGGGCGCGGTTCAGGCGCTTTTCGATGTCGTGCCAGCGCTGTTCGGACAGGCCCGGGATATTGCCCATCACCGACATCAGGGTGTGATAGACGTGTTCCGCGGCCTGCAGCTCGTTGGCCTTGAGCGCAGTTTCCAGTTCAACGAGCAGTTGCAGTGATTTTTCGTAATCGTGATTGCGGCGTTCCACCTGGCGGTTGACGCGTTCGCGCAGGGTTTCCAGCCCGGCATCGATCCGGGCGTCCAGTTCGTTATCCGTCACCGGCGGAGCGGCCACCACCTGCGCGTCCTCGTCGCCGGGCAGGTCTTCGGGCTGGTTGCGCAGGGCATCGACGGCCCGGCGCACCTGCTTGGCGCGCGCTTCGTCGATACCCCCGCTGGTATCGAGCAACGTATGAATGGCCGCAAGGATAGCCTGGCGACTGTCGAGGCTGTCGGTGTCTGCTGGTACGTTCATGGCGATGGATCGGGATGTTGCAGCATTCCGGCAAGGAAACACGGGATGGGTTGTTATTGCGGGTGCGGCCCGCGGGTCTCCGGAAGCTATTTATACCATGCCGCCCCGCCAGGGTGTTACTTGCGCCGCAACCGGAAGCCGTGGTTGCCGTTGCAGCCCTGGTTGAAGATCTGGCGGATCCGGATCGGCGCCGGTGGCCCCCGGTAGCAGGCATTCCCGACCACGCCCGGCTCGCCCGGCAGGGTGCCCGGCCCGGCGATTCGATCAGCGCGCCGGCTAATGGTGCTATGGTGACGGTTTCCGCCGCCGGCACGCGCTGTCCACGAAGTTTGCGGGGAGTGCTACCATACGGACTCCCTGGCCTGTCTCCGCCTGGAGGTGTTTCCGTGACCGGCATGCTGGCTTGCATTGGCAGGAGTGCGTACTACTGGCTGGCGCTGGTGCTGTACGGCCTCTCGTCCGAGTGCGTTGCGCTGTACTACCAGTACGTGCGCGAGGAGCCCCCGTGCGTGCTATGTATCCAGATGCGCCTGCTCATGGTGTTGCTGGTCGTGGTCGCGCTACTGGTGCTGGCGCTGCGGCGCTTCCGCTTCACCATACCGGTCGGGCACCTGCTGGTGCTCGGCGTCGCATTATGGATGTGTGAGCGTTCCTATGTCCTGCTGGGCACGGAACGCGGTTTCGTGGAAGGCATGTGCGGGTTCGATCTGGGCCTGCCGTCCTGGTTTACCCCGGATCGGTGGTTTCCGGCCCTGTTCGAGGTGCAGACCAGCTGTGGCTACACCCCGCAGTTGCCGTTCGGGATCACCATGGCCGAGGCGCTGGCGGTGGCCTCCGTCACCCTGTTGCTGCTCAGTGCGGTGCTGGCCGTGGCGGTCGTGGTGCGTACGCTGCCGGCCGCAGAGGACCCGGCGTAGCGCAGGTGCCTGCCTGCAGGCGAGCGCCGGCGCCCGCACGCGGACCAGGCGCTATACTGGCAACCTGATTCCGCGATCCTGTTACATGCACATGGCTGGCGTCTCCGACCCCGATCTGTACATCACCCTGCTCACCATCGAACTGGTGATCCCCTGGGCCCGGTCCCTGAAGGACAAGCGCAGTGTTGTGCACGGCCTGAAGGCCCGCCTGCGTGCGCGTTTCAATGCCGCGGTGGCCGAGGTGGACCAGCATGACAAGTGGCAGCGCGCGGTACTGGCGGTGTGCATGCTGGGCAATGACCGGCGCCGGCTGGAAGCGGATATGGCCCGTGTGCGCCTGCTGTGCGCGGATGCGCGCGACGTGCAACTGGGCGATCTGCGGCAGCAGTGGCTGTGATCATGCGCGCGTGACCGCCGGTTCCCCCCGGCCGGCCGGGCGCCCGGGACCGTTCCCCGCTGCCGCGTGTCCGGCCACGGCGGATGCCGTGACCGGCGGTGACGTCAGGCTGCGATCCCGGCCCAGAAGGGAGTGCCCTTGCTGAGGAATTCCTGGTAGGGCATGTAATGCGTTCCGTCACAGGAGAAGGTCAGGCTCACCATGCCATTGAACAGGTTGATGGAACCCGTGCGCAGGTAGATGTTGGCATCGATCAGGCGCAGTTCCCGCATGCTGTCCAGGATCCGTGCGACATCGCCTGCCGGGATCGCGGCAGTGTCCGGGTAGGGACGTGACGGGTACACCAGGCAGATGTCCGGGTCCGTCAGCACCTCCTGGTCGAGGATGCGGTAGCGCAGCGAATCGTCGATGGTCCAGATCGTCACCTGGCTGCTGGAGAAATGAATCTGGCACTGGAAGATGCCGCGTTCTGTCAGCAGTTCCTCCAGGATGGACATCGCGTTCTCGATATTGCGGTCCATCGGGCTCTCGACCCGGGTCTGCTGGAACAGTGCGCCGCGGATCGCGGGGTCGCCCTTGACCTGGCGCCACTCGCCGGGTTCCTGGTAGAGGACCGAGGTTACCGGCAGCCGGCGCAGGTCGAAGTCCGCGCCGAGATAGCCCATGCGGGTTCCCGCGTCCGAGGTCACGATCTGCAGCGCCGTGAGGGAAGGGCGGTGCCCGGCCAGGCTGATGTAGGCATCCGACAGCAGGAAACCCCACGCCGGCATCGCCTCCTTCATGTACGGGCGTTCGGAGCGGTTGCGCTGGAAGTGCCCGTGCATGATGCCGGTCTCGACGACGTTGTCACTGAGTTGCACGGCGTCATTGTCGAGGACATACAGGTAACTGCAATACGGGATGCTGGAGAAGCCCTGCAGCAGCACCTGGTTGGATGGTTCGCGCTCACCCCACACCGGTACGCACTTTCGCGCCAGCATCGCGATCGGATCGCGCAGCATGCGGGCGAGTTCTTCCCGCTGCCGGTAGATGGAATCACGCCAGGTCGAGTTCATCGGTTTGCCTGGATTCATGGTCTGTCACCTCGACCGGATCGCCTGCCTCGTGCGCAACGGCAACGGGCTGCGAGCGGTGTTGTTTGCGCCGGGACCCCCCGTCCCGGCCTGGGTGGATGATGTCTCATGTTCACGACAGTTTCATGAACCGTTACATTGCCTCTGCGTTCCGGACCGGGTAAGAGGATAACCGAGGTGTGCCCGGTTGAACACATGCCCGTAGGACTGCCGACCTGCACCGTAGTTCAGCATCCCGGTGCTGCATGCCACATTTCCGTGCACGCGATTTACCGTACGGGGAAACCATTTGGCAGCCTGCGTGATCCTATGGTGCGTGTGTGCACCGGAAGCGTGCCTGCGGGCTGGCCCGAATCCCGGTAATCCCCTATAGTGCATGCCGATCGCACGGCGATTTGCAAGCGGTTCCGGCGCCAAACCGGAATCTCCCCGAATCCAGACGAAGCAGGCTAACTCCATGCATACCAAGATCCTGTTGCACGAGTCCGACATTCCCACCCACTGGTACAACGTCGTGGCCGACATGCCGAATCCGCCGGCACCGCCGCTGGGTCCGGATGGCAAGCCGGTCGGTCCGGAGGCGTTGCAGGCCATCTTTCCCGACAGCCTGATCGAGCAGGAGGTTGGCGCCGAGCGCTGGGTCCCGATCCCAGAACCGGTGCGCGAGGTGCTGCAGCTGTGGCGTCCTTCGCCGCTGTATCGCGCGCACCGCCTGGAGCAGGCGCTGGGCACGCCGGCGAAGATCTATTACAAGAACGAGTCGGTCAGTCCCGCCGGCTCGCACAAGCCCAACACCGCGGTTGCGCAGGCGTATTACAACAAGGTCGCCGGGATCAACCGCCTCTCCACGGAGACGGGCGCCGGGCAGTGGGGCTGTGCGCTGGCGCTGGCCGGCCAGCTGTTCGGGCTGGAGGTGCGGGTGTACATGGTCAGGATCAGTTATGACCAGAAACCGTACCGGCGCTCGATGATGCAGACCTGGGGCGCCGAGGTGTTCGCCAGTCCCACCGACCGGACGGAGTCCGGGCGCAGGATCCTGGCGGACCATCCCGACTCGCCCGGTTCGCTCGGTATCGCCATTTCCGAGGCGGCGGAGGAGGCGGCCGGTCGCAAGGACACCAATTATGCGCTGGGCTCGGTACTCAACCACGTGTTGCTGCACCAGACCATCATCGGTCAGGAAGCGAAGCAGCAGCTGGCGCTGGTGGGGGACTATCCGGACGAGGTCTATGCGCCCTGTGGCGGCGGTTCCAACTTCGGCGGCATCGCGTTCCCGTTCTTTGCCGACAAGGCGGCGGGCCGGGAGGTGCGCCTGATTGCGGTGGAACCGACTTCCTGCCCGACCCTGACCAAGGGCCCGTATGCCTACGATTTCGGCGATGCCATCGGGCTGACGCCGCTGCTGAAGATGCACACACTGGGACACGACTTCGTACCACCCGGCATCCATGCCGGTGGCCTGCGTTACCACGGCGATTCACCGCTGGTCAGCCAGCTGCACCATGAGGGGCTGGTGGACGCCATCGCCATTCCGCAACTGGAAACCTTCGAGGCCGGCGTGCTGTTCGCGCGCACGGAAGGCATCGTGCCGGCGCCGGAGTCGAATCATGCCGTGGCCGGTGCCATTCGCTCCGCGCGGGAGTGTGCGCAGACCGGTGAGCCGCGGACCATCCTGTTCAACCTGTCCGGGCACGGTCACTTCGACATGTCCGCCTACGATCGCTACCTCAACCACGAACTGGAAGACTACGAGTTTCCGGCCGACGCGATCCGGGAGTCCCTGTCGCACCTGCCCGGCGCGGTGCAGGGAAAATAGCGCAGGGGCCGGTGGAGATGGCGCAGGAGCCGCCCCTGGCAGCGATGGCTGATGGTCCCGGA
>CAYUFA010000093.1:6865-9496 GCA_964443845.1 uncultured Ectothiorhodospiraceae bacterium | reverse complement strand
TGGGTATCGTCACCGGCATGGTCGCCGGCCTGGGCACGATCACCCCGGCCTCCGGCTTCGTCGGCCCGGCCGGCGCACTCATCATCGGGATCAGTGCCGGTGTGATCTGCTACTTCGCCACCAGTTACGTCAAGCAGACCCTGAAGATCGACGACTCGCTCGACGTGTTCCCGGTGCACGGCATCGGCGGCATCCTCGGTACGTTGCTGGCCGGGGTGTTCGTGGGCGTACTGGGCGGCGCCGGTCTGAGGGATGGCATGAGCATGGGTGGCCAGGTGTGGGTGCAGTTCGTCGGCGTGGCCGCCACCTTCGCGTACAGCGCAGCGCTGAGCTGGCTGCTGCTGCGGATGGTCGACGCCCTGGTGGGACTGCGCGTGAGCGGTGACCAGGAGACGGAAGGTCTCGACATCGTGCTGCATGACGAGGCGGGCTATAACCTGTAGACGCACCCGTCCCGCTGGTTTGAAGGGGGCACCTGCGTGCCCCCTGTTTTTTTCGCGGGCGATGCCCGCTCCTGCAAGCTATCTCGATGGCCGCTCCTGCGGTGATCCCGACGAGCGCAGGAGCGCCCCGCGGGCGCGATTTGCTCCGGCGGCCAATCGTTCGCGCGGGAAGGAAAAGGGGCCGGATACATTTTCCGGAGGAAAATGTATCCGGCCCCTTTTCCCTTTACAACTTGTTGTGCGTGCCGTCGCAGAACGGCATGGTCTGGCTGTGCTTGCAGCCGCATAGCCAGACCTTTTTCGTCGCCGTGATTTCGAACTCTAGCGGGGAAAAGTCACTGCCTTTGTGGGAGCCGTCGCAGAATGGCTGGTTTTGCGACCTGCCGCAGCGACACCACCAGTAACAGCCGGGTTGCAGTTCGACGGTGTAGGGCCCTTTCTGGGCGATCGTGGGTTCTGACATAATGTCCTCGGTCCATGCAAACAGAGACAGGAATCACGGGGGGTTGCCCGCGCTCCCGCGCGTTGCGGGTTTGATGCCGTTTCTGGCAGGCAACCGGCCTGTCGCGTTCCCGGCCAATGGGATACTGCCGTTGAGTAAAACACCACCCCTGCTGCAGATCAAGGCACTGGCCGTGCCCAACGTCGCGCCGGTGACCCTGACGCTGCAGGCGCGCGAATGTCTGTGCCTCTCCGGCGCGTCCGGAACCGGCAAGACGCTGTTACTGCGCGCGCTGGCCGATCTCGACCCGCACGCGGGCGAGCTGCTGCTCGCGGACGTCGCATCGACCCGGATCTCCGCCGACCTGTGGCGCCGGCAGGTCGGTCTGCTGCCACCGGAAAGCAGCTGGTGGGAAGTGCGCGCGGGCGATCATTTCCGGACGGGTGCCACGTTGCCACTGGCAAGGCTGGGGCTGGGGGAGGCGCTGCTGGACGCGCCCGTCAGCCGCCTGTCCAGCGGTGAGCGGCAGCGCCTGGCATTGCTGCGCCTGCTGGCCAACCGGCCCAGGGTCCTGCTGCTGGACGAGCCGACCGCAAATCTCGACCCGGAAAACTCGCGTCGTGTCGAGGCCCTGATCGCAGACTATCGCGACAGCCGGCCGGCCGGGGTGATCTGGGTCAGTCACGACCCGGCCCAGGTCGATCGCGTGGCGACGCGCCGGGCCGTGCTGGAGGGTGGGCGCCTGCAGGAAGCGGGCGGAGTGACGCAACCATGATCTCGCTCGATGTCAGCGATCTGGGCATCGCCGCGGCACTGGTGCTGCTGCTGGCCCTGCTGTCGCTGCGCCTGCACGGCGGCATCAGCCGGCAACTGCTGATCGCCGCCACGCGTACCGCCGTGCAGCTCACCCTGATCGGGCTGGTCCTGAAGACGCTGTTCGCGCACGCGCAGTTCGTCTGGGTGGCGCTGCTGGCGCTGGCGATGCTGCTGATTGCCGGGCGCGAAGTCCTGGTGCGCCAGGAACGGCGCTTTCTCGGCTGGCGCGGCTACGCGGTCGGCACCCTTTCGATGTTCCTGTCCTCGTTCGCGGTGACCGTGTTCGCGCTGGTGGTGATTCTGGGCGAGCAGCCCTGGTACGCGCCACAGTATGCGATCCCGCTGCTCGGCATGTTGCTGGGCAATACCATGAACGGCATCGCGATCTCGATGGACCGCCTGACCCAGACGGCGTGGGACCAGCGCCACGTCATCGAGGCGCGGCTGATGCTGGGCGAGCGCTGGGACCGTGCGATTGCGGCATATCGCCGCCAGGCGCTGCGCAGCGGCATGATCCCGATCATCAACGCGATGGCCGCCGCCGGTGTGGTCAGCCTGCCGGGCATGATGACCGGCCAGATCCTGGCCGGCGCCCCTCCGGTCGAGGCGGTGAAATACCAGGTCCTGATCATGTTCCTGATCAGCGCCGGTACCGGTCTGGGTACGCTGGCGGCCGTGAGCATCGGTGCGCGCAACCTGTTTGACCGGCGCCAGCGCCTGTGCCTGGACCGTCTGCGCACACCGCGCTAGCCGGTCGCACAGGAGATACGCGCCTGCAACCGCCGCAGGTTGCGGCTTCGCTGTTGTAGGTTGGGCTGAACAGCGTGAAGCCCAACATCACCCGGTCGTACGATCTCCCGCCCGTTGGGCTTCGCTGCGCTCAGCCCAACCTACGACAACTTCGCTGCGCTCAGCCCAACCTACGACAAC
>CAYUFA010000093.1:0-6765 GCA_964443845.1 uncultured Ectothiorhodospiraceae bacterium | reverse complement strand
GCCCAACCTACGACAACGATTGAACGCCGGGGGACATCGCGCCCGCGGGGCGCTCCTACTCCAGCGCCTGCTGGAAAAACTCCGGTGCGGTGAACGCCGCCTTGTGCATGGCGGCGTTGTAATACCGCGTATCGAATGTCTTGTCCCGCGCATCCTGCTCGCGGAACATCCCTTCCAGCGAGTGCTTGGCGGCCATGGTCGCGCTCCACCAGCCGGACGGGTAGCACGGTTGCGGGAAGAACAGCGTGCGCACGTCGGCGAAGCCGGCGGCGCGCATCGCCTTGTGGATCGAGTTGATCAGGTTCATGTGAAACAGGGGCGACTCGCTCTGCTGCACGAGCAGGCCCTCCCTGCCCAGCGCGCGGTGGCAGTCACGGTAGAAGTCCGCGGTGAACAGTCCCTCGGCCGGGCCCACCGGGTCGGTGCTGTCGACGATCACCACGTCGATATCGCCGGGGACGGCCTCCTTCATCCACTTTATACCGTCTCCGAACAGGAATGCAGCGCGCGGATCGTCGTTGGCCACACACAGCTCCGGGAAGAATTCCTCGGCCAGCCGCGTAACGCGCTCGTCGATCTCGACCTGCAGTGCGTGCGTAACGCGGCCATGCTTGAGCACCTCGCGCAGCGTGCCGCAGTCGCCACCACCGATGATCACCACCCGTTCCGGCGACGGGTGCGTGAACAGCGCCGGGTGCGACATCATCTCGTGGTAGAGAAAGTTCTCGCGCGCGGTCAGCATGAACAGGCCGTCGATGGACATGACATTGCCGAATTTCTCGCTGGCGTAGATATCGATGCGCTGGTAGTCCGTCTGCTCGCTGTGCAGGTGCTCGCGAATCTTTACGCCGAAGGTGGAACCGCCTTCCTCGCAGCGCTCGGTAAACCACAGGGTGTTATCAGTCACGGTGGCAGCCTCGTTAGAAAATCCGGGGAGTCGAACAATACCGGATTCCGGGCGGCCCTGTCGATGAATGTCATTGCACTTGCCGGCGTCTCTGATTATCGTGCGCTGCATGACCTGGAGCCCCGCAGATGCCCGCAGACAGTACAACCTCCCCGGCTGGAGCGGGGGGTATTTCGACGTGGGCGACGACGGCCGGCTGCTGGCACGGCCGGGGGGTACAGTGGATGCGCCCGCCATCGACCTGCGTGCGCTGGTGGACCGCATGCATGAAGACGGCCTGACCCTGCCGGTGCTGGTGCGGTTCATCGACATCCTGCGCAGCCGCATCGACCGTCTGCATGGTGCCTTTACCGCGGCCATGGCAGAGCACGGCTATGCTGCCCGCTATACCGCCATCTATCCCATCAAGGTCAACCAGCAGCAGCACGTGGTCGACGCCATCGTCGCACACGGGGGCGTGCGCATCGGGCTGGAGTGCGGCAGCAAGCCGGAGCTGATGGCAGTGATCGGCAGCCTGCCGAACGGTGGCACGATCGTGTGCAACGGCTACAAGGACGCCGAGTACATCCGCCTCGCCCTGATCGCGCAACGTCTCGGTCATCGCGTGGTGCTGGTGATCGAGAAGCTCTCCGAGCTGGAGCTGATCCTCGCCACGGCCGCGTCCCTGCCGGCAAAGCCGGAACTCGGACTGCGCGTGCGCCTGTCGGCGGTGACTTCCGGCAACTGGCAGAACACCGGTGGCGACAAGTCGAAGTTCGGCTTCACCGCGGCCGGTGCGCTGGCGCTGCTCGCGCGGCTGCGCTCGGCCGGCATGCTCGATTGCCTGACGCTGCTGCATTGTCATCCCGGTTCGCAGATCACCAGTATCGAGGTGTTCCGCGAGGCACTGCTGGAAGTGGCGCGTACCTGGGTGGCATTGTGTGCAGAGGGGGCGCCGATCCGTACCGTGGACGTCGGTGGCGGGCTGGGGATCGATTACGAAGGCACATCCTCGCGCAGCGACTGTTCGATGAACTACGACATCGAGCGTTATGCACAGACGGTGGTGGAGGTGTTTGCCGGCATCGCGCGTGCCCACCATCTGCCGCAGCCGGACCTGATGACCGAGTCCGGCCGAGCGCTGACCGCGCACCACGCGGTGCTGATCACCAATGTACTCGATACCGAGCTGGTGCTGTGCACGGCGGGCGCCGCCGAAGCCGATGACGCGATACCGGTACGGGAGCTGCGCCTTGCACTGGAGCGCTGTACGGCGGACAACGCGCCGGCGAGCTATGTCGAGGCCGGGGATTATCTGGCCGCACTGCGCGACCTGTACCTCAACGGCGAGATCGGGCTGCAGCAGCGGGCCCGCGGTGAGTCGCTGTACTACGCGCTGTGCCGCAGGGTGCAGGAGTTTCTTGCCGGCGAGGACCCCGGCGCTCCGGAGCTCGACCAGATCAACCGCCGCCTGGCGGACAAGTATTTCTGCAATTTCTCGGTGTTCCAGTCGATGCCGGACGTATGGGGCATCGGCCAGGTGTTCCCGATCGTGCCGTTGCAGCGCCTGGACGAGCCTCCGACGCGGCGTACCACCCTGCACGACCTCACCTGCGACTCCGACGGACATATCGAACGCTACGTCGGTGGCCAGGGTGTCGAGTCGACGCTACCGGTGCACGCGGTGGCGCAGGGCGAGACCTACCTGCTGGGCTTCTTCCTGCTCGGTGCCTACCAGGAAATCCTCGGCGACATGCACAACCTGTTCGGCGATACCGATGCGGTGAACGTGGAGTACGACGCCAACGGCGGCTACCGGCTGGTCGATCCCAGGCATGGCGACACCGTGGATGAGCTGCTGCGTTACGTCGAGTTCGAGCCGAAGCGCCTGATGGCGCGCTACCGCGAGAAGCTCAACGCCGCCGGGCTGAAAGGCACGGAGCGCGCCGCCTGCCTGCAGGCGCTGGAAGGCGGCCTGTTCGGCACGACCTACATGGAAGACGAGTGATCGCGTTCGTTGAGCGCTCCTGCCCAATCATTGATTGCAGGAACGCCCCTCGGGCGCGATATGCTCCGTGTTCAAGCGTTCGCGGACGGGGCCTGCTCCTGCAGCCACAAAGCTTTTCGTAGGAGTCGCCCTGGCGGCGCAGCGGTTGTTGCAGCTTGAGCCGAGCACAGCGAAGCCCGACATCACCACCCAAGAGCATTTCCGCCCGTTGGGTTTCACGCTGTTCAGCCCAACCTGCGACAGCGAAGCCCGACGGGCAGGATATCCCGCGACCGGGTGACGTCGGGCTGCACGCTGTTCAGCCCGACCGACGGCTACGATCCAGTGATTCCCGCAGGAGCGCCTGTCCGGTGCAATTTGCTCCGTGTTCGATTGTTCGCGGACGAGATTCGCTAGCAGGCGCCTTGCCGGTACAAATTCCGCTACACTGTCAGTAACCCGTAAACGGAGGCTCCCCATGAGAACCGGCATCATCGGCCTGGGCGCCATGGGCGCCGGCATCGCGCGCAACCTGCACCGTGCCGGTCACCTCGCCGCGGCCTGGAACCGCAGCCCGGACAAGGCCGCGCGACTCCACGCCGACACCGGCACTTACATCGCCGGCTCGCCCGCCGACCTCGCCACGCGCTGCGAACTGGTTATCCTCTCGGTGTCCGCCGACGCGGATGTGCTGGAAATGATCGATGCCCTGCGTCCCGGCCTGCAACCCGGCAGCGTGGTGCTCGACACCTCCACCGTGAGCCGCACCACCGCCCGGGCTGCCGCCGGGCACCTGCCACCGGGTGTGGCCTTCCTCGATGCACCGGTCTCCGGCGGCGCCGAGGGTGCGCGGAATGGCACGCTGGCGATGATGGCCGGCGGTGACGCGGATGTGCTGGCACGCATCCGGCCCGTGCTGGAGACCATCGCCGGGCGCATCGAGCACATGGGTCCGGTCGGGGCGGGGCAGGCGACCAAGGCGGTCAACCAGGTGATGGCTGCCGGCATCAACCAGGCCGTGAGCGAGGCGCTGGCCTTCGGCGAGGCGCTGGACCTGCCGATGGACAAGGTGATCGAGGTGGTCGGCAGCGGCGCGGCCGGTAACTGGTTCCTCAGCCACCGCGGGCCCGGCATGACACAGGGAGCATTCGAACCCGGTTTCCGCGTTGCCCTGCACCACAAGGACCTGTCCATCTGCAAGCAGATGGCGGCCGAACTCGGCGTGGCCATGCCGGTGGTCGAGATGACGCTGATCCACTACCGCCGTCTGATGCAGGCCGGCTACGGCGACGAGGACATCTCCGCGCTGTTGCGTGAAAAACGCGCCCTGTTCAGGCGCTGAGCCCTGCTAGACTTGATATATATAAGGAGAGTGAGAAGTATTCCGGTTCACTGAAAGAGTATGGATGGGAGTGGCTACAAGATGGAAGAAGAACACATCAGTGCGCTGGTCGAGCTGGCGCGGAACCGCAAACCGCAGGAGCTTGTCTCTGAAAGCGAAATACTGGCAATGCCAAAACGGCGCATATTCAGCAATGCCAACTATCCCTACCCGGAAAAGATGGGGCGTGCGGAATACGAGGAAGAAAAACAGAGACTGCAGATCGAACTGCTGAAAATGCAGGGCTGGGTCAAGGAGACCGGACAGCGCATCGTCATGATCTGCGAGGGGCGTGACGCGGCAGGCAAGGGTGGCACCATCAAGCGCTTCATGGAACACCTGAACCCGCGCGGTGCGCGCGTGGTCGCACTGGAAAAGCCCTCCGACGAGGAGCGCGGGCAATGGTACTTCCAGCGTTACATCGATCACCTCCCCACCAGGGGCGAGATCGTTCTGTTCGACCGTTCCTGGTACAACCGCGCTGGAGTCGAGCGTGTGATGGGTTTCTGCACGCCGGGTGAGTACCTGGAGTTCATGCGCCAGGCCCCCGAGATGGAGCGCATGCTGGTCAGGAGCGGCATCAAGCTTTTCAAGCTGTGGTTTTCGGTGAGCCGCAACGAGCAGTTCCGGCGCTTCCAGAGCCGCCAGCACGATCCGCTGAAACAGTGGAAACTGAGCCCGATCGACATGGCCTCGCTGGACAAATGGCAGAGCTACACCGAGGCAAAAGAGGCAATGTTTTTCTATACCGATACCGCCGATGCGCCCTGGACCGTGGTAAAGTCGGACTGCAAGAAACGGGCGCGCCTGAACGCCATGCGTTTCGTGCTGAGCAGCCTGAACTACCCGAACAAGGACCGCAGGGTCGTCCGGTCTGCCGACCCGCTGATCGTCGGCTCGGCGCGGACCATCTACGAGATCGGTGAGCAGTATCTCGAAAACAGCCCCATTGAAGTGGATGAAGGACATTGAGCATGCAACAGAACAAACATGCAGAGGCCATGGTCACCCGGTTTCGCGAACTGGTCGAGGATGCCGGCGACAGCCTGTCCGTCAACCACTACAACGAGCTCAAGCTGATCATCGAGGCGGGCCTGGACACCGCGCTGCTGGAGGCGATGGAAAAGGTCGCGCTGCAGCTCGATGACGTGTCGCATGACATCCGCCACAACGCCAGTTTCTTCGACTGACCGGGCAGGGCGGCCGTAGCCCTGTCAGCGGGCATCCAGCGGACTGCGCACCCCGCGCCCGCCGCGGTTCGACACATGGGTGTAGATCTGCGTGGTCTTCACGTCCTTGTGGCTGGAACCTGTCTGCTTATCCCACGCGGCCGCGACCGTGGCGATTTATGTTTCTGGCAAGGCGCGGCGAGTGTGGTGTAGCCATAGCTACATGAGCGAGCCGCAACACAGCCAGGGGCAAAAATCGCCCGGTCCCGAAGGGTTGCGTCTGAGATCCGGTCCTGCTGTGTTGCATCGCTTGCCCGTACCTTCCGTACTGTGCTGCGCGCTGTGCCTTGCAGGACCGGATCTCGGCCTGCAACGCGACTCACGCGGGATGATGAGACAGGTTCTGGCAGCTCCTGCGCCGTGCGGATGTCATAGCCGTCCTCGATCAGGCGGGTCGCGAAGCTGTGGCGCAGGGTGTGGCAACCGGCCCGTTTCTGTATGCTGCATTCCGCGCTGCGCATGGCATGCTGAATGGTTCTGGGTGACATGTGAAATCGACGAATTACCCCGTCACTGCGGTCAGTCGAGCGGGTTGCCGACGGGAATACAAACTGCCAGATCCACTCCCTGTCAGCATCGGGATATTTTCGTTCCAGCGCATACGGCAACCATGTGTGGCCAAAGCCTGCCTCGATGTCCCGTTCGTGAAGCGGCCTGACGCCGGAGATGTGATTCTGGAGCGGTGCCCGCAGGCGTTCAGGCGGCCGGGTAATCCGGTCCATGCTACCCTTGCCCTGGCAAACGGTAATCTGTGCATACTCGAAATCAATGTCGGCGACACGTAACCCGAGGCGCTCGCTCACACGCATGCCGGTGCCATAGAGCAGTGAGGCCAGCAGCCGGTAGTCACCTTCCAGCTGCTGCAGGATCCGTTCTACTTCGTCGCGGCTGAGCACAACCGGCAGAAATTCCGGCCTGCGCGCCCGGTTGACGTCGGTCACCTGGCCCAGAGGCGCTTCCAGCACGTCCCGGTACAGATAAAGGATCGCGCACAGCGCCTGGTTCCGGGTGGACGCGGCGACCTTGCGCGTATTGGCAAGGTAATCAAGGAATTGCTTCAGCTCCTGCTCATGCATCTCCAGCGGTTGTCGCATGCGGTGGTAGCGGATGTATTGCCGTATCCAGTACACATGACTCTGCTCGGCCCGGTGACTGTAATGCTTTCTTCTTATGGACAAGCGCACCTGATCCAGTAATCTTGGCTCGTTCATGGCGCTGTTTCCTGCAGAAACAGCGCCAGACTACTTTGAGGGAGAGTGCGATTCAGTCAGGAAAAGGCATC
>CAYUFA010000092.1:0-9553 GCA_964443845.1 uncultured Ectothiorhodospiraceae bacterium | reverse complement strand
TTGCGCAACTATTCAAGCGGACCAAACCACCGCTCATCGGACTGGACATCAGCTCTACCGCAGTCAAGCTGCTGGAACTGAGCCGTAACGGATCACGCTACCGCGTCGAGAGTTATGCCGTTGAGCCACTGCCACCCAACTCGGTTGTCGAGAAGAACATCACGGACGTGGATGCCGTGGGTGAAGCCGTACGGCGTGCCGTAAAGCGCTCCGGCACCCGCACCCAGAACGCCGCGGTCGCCATTGCCGGTTCCTCAACCATCACCAAGACCATCACGATGCCGGTCGGGCTCAGCGAGGACGACATCGAGGGCCAGATCAGCCTGGAAGCGGACCAGTATGTCCCCTACCCGCTGGAGGAAGTGAACCTCGACTTCGAGGTACTGGGTCCGTCCGAAAAGAACCCCGATACGGTCGACGTCCTGCTGGCGGCCTGCCGCAGCGAGAATGTCGAGTTACGCAGCGCCGCCGTGGAAACCGGCGGGCTGACGACCCGGATCATGGACGTGGAATCGTTCGCCAGCGAAAACGCGTTCATCCTGCTGGCCGACCAGCTGCCGGACCGCGGCATCGGCAAGACCATCGCGGTCGTCGACATCGGCGCCACCATGACCACGCTCAACGTCATGCATAATCTGAAAAGTATCTACACGCGTGACACCGTGTTCGGCGGCAAGCAGCTCACCGAGGAGATCATGCGCCGCTACGGGCTCTCCTACGAGGAAGCCGGCATGGCCAAGCGCCAGGGCGGCCTGCCCGAAAGCTACCAGGCGGACGTGCTGGAGCCGTTCAAGCAGGCGATGACCCAGCAGGCCAGCCGTTCGCTGCAGTTCTTCTACTCTTCCAGCCCGCACAGCCGTGTGGACCACATCGTGCTTGCCGGTGGCAGCGCATCCATCCCCGGCATGGATGAAATGATCCAGGAAAAGCTGGGAGTCGAAACCACGATCGCCAATCCGTTTGCGTCCATGTCGCTTTCTGCCCGGGTCAAGCCGCAGACGCTGAGCAACGACGCACCGGCACTGCTGGTCGCGTGTGGACTGGCAATGAGGAACTTCGACTGATATGGCACACATAAACCTGCTTCCGTGGCGGGCCGAGCTGCTGAAACAGAAGCAGCGCGAGTTCGCGTTTACCGCCGGCGGCGGTGTCCTGCTCGCCGGCCTGATCGTTCTGCTGTCACACGTTCACTTCGACGGCAGGATCCAGGACCAGAACATGCGCAACTCGTTTCTGCAGTCCGAGATCAACATCCTGAACCAGCGCATCGGCCGGATCAAGGAACTGGAAAAGATGAAGGACGACCTGCTGGCACGCATGAACGTCATCCAGGAGCTGCAGAGCAGCCGCCCGGAAAGCGTGCACCTGCTGGATGAACTGGTGCGCACCCTGCCCGATGGCGTGTACCTGGACAACTTTGCACAGAAAAACCGCACCCTGGAGATGAACGGCAAGGCGCAGTCGAATGCGCGCGTTTCCGATTACATGCGTAACATCGACAATTCGCAATGGCTGACCAGTCCGCACCTGGACCTGATCACATCGAGCCAGTCGAAGCGCAACCGCGTCGCCAACTTCAAGCTGCATGGAAAGCAGAAGCTCCACAAGCCCGAGGTCGAGAGTGAGACGACCGCCAGGGGCGCCGGCGCTCACGGTCAGGCAGGGTGACAGTCATGGATATCAACGATCTCGATCTGACAAATGTTGCACGCTGGCCGGCCGCCGCACGGGCCGTGGTCATCCTGTTCCTGATGGGTGCCGTGATCTTCCTGGGCTACTGGTTCCACACCCGGGACCAGCTGGCCGTGCTGGCTGATTCGGAGCACAAGGAGAGCGACCTCAAGGTGATCTTCGAAAAGAAAGCCGAACAGGCCGTCAACCTGGAAGCCTACGAGAAACAGCTCGACGAGATGCGCGAGTCGTTCGGTGCAATGTTGCGCCAGCTGCCGAACAAGACCGAGGTGGCGGACCTGCTGGTTGACGTCTCCCAGACCGGCCTTGCCGCAGGTCTCGAGTTCGAGCTGTTCCAGCCCATGGCGGAAATTCCGAAGGAATTCTATGCCGAGCTGCCGATCAAGATCCGGGTGGTCGGCACGTATCATGAATTCGGCGCCTTCGTCAGCGGTGTCGCCTCCCTGCCGCGGATCGTGACGCTGCATAACATACATATCACGCGCAAGGGCAAGAACCAGCTGGTAATGGATCTGACCGCGAAGACCTATCGTTACCTCGAGGAAACGGAAAGAACCGGAGACAAGCCCAGGAAAGGGCACAAACCCGGTGCCGGGAGGAAGCACAAACGATGAACGCCATGCATCTCCGTATCGCGCGCAGCGTGCTGCTTGCGTCACTGGTGTCCGGCCTGGCGGCCTGCTCGCATGACCCGACGTCCGACCTTGCGGTCTATGTACAGAAGGTCAAGCACCAGCAGGTATCCAAGATCGAACCGTTACCGGAGTTCACTCCGTACGAGTCGTTCACCTACTCGGCCAACGACCTGCGTGATCCTTTCACGGCGCCGAGTTTCACTACCCAGCAGGCGGCGCCCGCACAGGCATCGAACAACGGCATCAAGCCGGACTTCGACCGCCCGCGCGAGCCGCTGGAAGATTTCCCGCTCGACAGCCTGCGCATGGTCGGCACCCTGGAGCAGAACAGCAGGAACTGGGCACTGATCAATGATACCGACGGCACAATTCATCGTGTCCAGGCCGGTAACTACCTCGGGCAGAATTTTGGCAAGATTACCCGCATCACCGAATTCGAAGTCGAACTTACCGAAATTATTCCGGACGGGATCGGTGGCTGGATGGAACGACCGGCCACGATTGCCCTCAGCGAATGATCACACAGGGTGAAAACAATGATCGCAATCTCTACTCGCCGTTTGCTGACTCGTGAATCTGGGTCGATTCGCTCCACCAGACGACAGGCAGGCACCATCTGGAACCGGCTGCTGACGGCAGGCATCCTGCTGTTCGGCACGGTAGCCAGCGCACATGCCGCCAACACCCTGCAGAGTGCCGAGTTCGCCAGCCTGCCCGGCAACAAGGCGCAGATTACCCTGACCATGAGCGGGCCGGCGTCCACGCCGCTGAGCTTCACTATCGACAACCCGGCCCGGATTGCACTCGACTTCCCGGACACCACCAGCAAGCTCGCCGACCGCAACCAGAAGATCGGGATCGGCGTCGCGGACAGCATGACGGTGGTGGAGGCCAAGGGTCGCACCCGCGCAGTCATCAACCTGACAGAAATGGTGCCCTACGAAGCCCATGCCGACGGCAACAAGGTCATCGTGACCATCCAGAATGCCGGCGGCGAGCTGAGCGAGGCCGAGGCCGCTGCCAGCAAGGCCGGTGGCGCCGTCACCAACCAGATCAGCAACATCGATTTCCGCCGCGGTGAACACGGGGAAGGGCGCGTGATCGTCACCCTGTCCGACCCGTCCATCCCGGTCGACATGCGCCAGGAAGGCGGCAACGTTATCGTGGATTTCTATCGCGCCGGCCTGCCGAAGCAGCTTGCACGCCGCATGGACGTGCTCGACTTCGCGACGCCCGTGAAGACCATCGACACCTTCCCGAAGGGCGACAACGTCCACATGGTCATTACCCCGATGGGTGACTACGACTACATCGCCTACCAGTCCGACAATACCTTCACCATCGAGGTTCGCAAGCTGACCAAGAAGGAAGCCGAGGACAAGAAGAAGGACGACCTGGGTTATTCCGGTGAACGCCTGTCGCTCAACTTCCAGAATATCGAGGTGCGCTCGGTGCTGCAGCTGATCGCCGACTTCACCGGTATCAACGTGGTCGTCAGTGACACCGTCAAGGGCAGCATCACGCTGCGCCTGAAGAACGTTCCCTGGGACCAGGCACTGGATATCATCCTCAAGACCAAGGGCCTGGCCATGCGTCGCAGCGGCAACGTGATGCTGGTAGCCCCGAGCGAGGAAATCGCGGCCCGCGAGAAGCTGGAACTGGAGTCGAAAAAGCAGATCCAGGAGCTCGAGCCGCTGTACTCCGAGTACATCCAGGTCAACTATGCCAAGGCGGGGGACATCCTGAAGCTGCTCAAGAGCGGTGACACCACCCTGCTGTCCAACCGCGGCAAGGCAACCACCGACGCGCGCACCAACACCCTGCTGGTGCAGGATACCGCCGAGAAGCTGACCGAGATCCGCAAGATGATCGCACAGCTGGACGTACCCGTGCGCCAGGTGCTGATCGAGTCACGCGTGGTGGTTGCGAACAAGAACTTCGCGCGCGACATCGGCGTCACGTTCGGCCTGTCGAAGTCGACCACCTTCGACAACGGTGAAAAGTACATCGACAGTTCGTTCCAGGCCACGCTGCCCAGCGCCTCGGCCGGCAGCCTGTTCGATTTCCAGTACGGCAAGATCGGCAGCAAGATCCTCGACCTCGAACTGAGTGCAGCCGAGGCGGAAGGACATACCGAGACGATCTCCAGCCCGCGCGTGCTGACTTCCAACCAGAAGCCGGCCTACATCGAGGTGGGCAAGGAAATCCCGTACGAGGAGAAGACCTCGAGCGGCGCGACCAACATCGCCTTCAAGAAGGCGGTGCTGAGCCTGAACGTCACTCCGCAGATCACGCCGGATGACCGCATCATCATGGACCTGAAGATCGACAACGACACGATCGGCAAGGAACTCTACAACGGCGTCCCGACCATCGACACCAACCAGATCACCAACCAGGTTCTGGTCGACAACGGCGAAACGCTGGTGCTCGGCGGCGTCTACCAGGAGAATACCGTCAACTCCGAGGACCGCACGCCGGTGCTGGGCGAGGTACCGGTGCTGAGCTGGCTGTTCAAGCACGACAAGAAGTCTTCCGACAAGACCGAACTGCTGATCTTCATCACACCGAAGATCGTGAAGGAAGACTTCCATATCTGACCCCGGCCGGCTGGCAATGCTTGCCAGCCGGTGGAAGTTCTGGCATACCTGCCCGGCATGAAAATGCCGGGCAGTCTGTTTCTGACCGGGCCCATGGGGGCCGGCAAATCGACCATCGGTCGCCAGCTCGCCAGGCGCCTCAGGCTCGCGTTCCATGACAGCGACCACGAGATCGAGCAGCGCACCGGGGTGGACATTCCCCTGATCTTCGAACTCGAGGGCGAGGCGGGCTTCCGCAGGCGCGAGCAGTCGGTCATCGATGAACTCACGCGGCTGCCGGGCATCGTGCTGGCCACCGGCGGCGGCGCCATCCTCGACCCGGAAAACCGTGACCACCTCGCCAGCCGCGGGACCGTGATCTACCTGCATGCCTCGGTCCCGCAGCAGCTCAGGCGCACCAGCCGCGACCGCAACCGCCCGTTGCTGCAGACCGCCAACCCGCGTGCGAAGCTGGAGGAACTGATGACGGCCCGCGACCCCCTGTACCGGGAAATCGCGGACCTGATCATCAACACCGACGGCATGCGGGTAGCGGACGTCGTCCGGCAGATCATCCACCAGCTCAGGGATGGCTGAGCTTTGCGCGGGGTACGGGTTTTTCGCTATGCTCGAGTCCGGAACACGGGACCGCACTCCACATGAAGACCTTGACCGTTGCCCTCGGGGACCGCAGCTACCCCATCCATATCGACCGGAACCTGCTTGGCAGGTCCGACCTGCTGCGCCCGCACATCCACGGCCGGCAGGTGCTGGTGGTCAGCAACGAGACCGTTGCCCCGCTCTACCTGGAGCGCCTGCTGCAGATGCTCGACGGCCTGGAGCTCGCCAGCGTGAACCTGCCGGACGGTGAACGGTTCAAGACACTGGATACCCTCAATACCATCTACACGGCCCTGCTGGAAAAGCGCTTCAACCGTGGCTGCACCCTGATTGCGCTCGGCGGTGGCGTGGTCGGCGACATCACCGGTTTCGCGGCGGCCAGCTACCAGCGCGGAGTGGCCTTCCTGCAGGTACCCACGACCCTGCTGGCCCAGGTGGATTCCTCGGTGGGCGGCAAGACCGGCGTCAACCACGCGCTGGGCAAGAACATGATCGGCGCCTTCCACCAGCCCCGCTGCGTACTGATCGACACCGATACCCTGGACACCCTGGACGACCGGCAGCTGTCCGCCGGGCTCGCCGAGGTCATCAAGTACGGGCTGATTCGCGACGCGGCGTTTTTCGAGTGGCTGGAGCGGAACATGGCCGCACTGCGGGCACGTGACAAGACCGCACTGGCCAGTGCCATCGAACGCTCCTGCACCATCAAGGCCGAGATCGTCGCTGCCGACGAACGCGAAGGCGGTGTGCGCGCCCTGCTCAACCTCGGGCACACCTTCGGTCACGCCATCGAAACCGTCACCGGCTACGGCAACTGGCTGCACGGCGAGGCGGTTGGTGCCGGAATGGCGATGGCCGCCGACCTGTCCGCGCGCCACGACTGGATCCGCCGCTCCGACGCCGAGCGCGCCAGCGCGCTGATCCGCGCCGCCGGTCTGCCGGTCGCGGCCCCGCCCGCAATGACCCGCCAGCAGTTCCTCGAATGCATGGCCGTCGACAAGAAGGCGGTGGACGGTGGCCTGCGCCTGGTGCTGCTCGAGGCCATCGGCAGCGCCGTGGTCACCGCGCAGTACCGGCCCGAGCTGCTGGACGAAACGCTGGATGCAGCGGCCTGACCCGATGAAGCGCGCGGCCGGGTCCCCGCTGCCGGACACACTGGCCGGCTATGCGGCCCATAGCGAGACGTCGCGTGGCCGGCGCCACCCGGAACCACCCCCGGCTTACCGCAGCGAATTCCAGCGCGACCGCGACCGCATCATCCACTCGGCCGCGTTCCGGCGCCTCGAATACAAGACCCAGGTCTTCGTCAACCACGAAGGGGACCTGTTTCGCACGCGCCTGACGCATTCCATCGAGGTGGCCCAGGTCGCTCGTTCGATCGCCCGCGCCCTGCGCGTCAACGAGGACCTGACCGAGTGCATCGCGCTCGCGCACGATCTCGGCCACACCCCGTTCGGCCACGCCGGCCAGGATGCACTGAACGCCTGCATGCAGGACTACGGCGGTTTCGAGCACAACCTGCAATCCCTGCGTGTGGTCGATAAGCTGGAAGATCGCTACGCGGAATTTCCCGGCCTCAACCTGACGTTCGAGTCGCGCGAAGGCATCCTCAAGCACTGTTCCCGCCGCAATGCCGAGGCACTCGGCGAGATCGGCCAGCGCTTCCTGCAGCACACCGAACCCTCGCTGGAGGCGCAGCTGACCAACCTGGCCGATGAAATCGCCTACAACAGCCACGACGTCGACGACGGCCTGCGCTCCGGCCTGATCGACGTGGAAACCCTGTGCGAGGTGGCGCTGTTTCGCGAGCAATATGAAATCGTGCGCACCCGCTACCCGCGGCTGGCACCACGCCGGACCATTCACGAGATCGTGCGCCGCCTGATCGGCTGCCAGGTCATCGACCTGGTGGAAACCAGTGCGGCACGACTGGCGTCCGTGGCGCCGACGGATATCGACGCGGTGCGCAATCACGGCACGACACTGATCGGCTTCAGCGAGGAGATGCGCGAGAAAAACCTTGATCTCAAGCGCTTCCTGCGCACCCACCTGTACCGGCACTACCGCGTGCACCGCATGACGGCCAAGGCCGCGCGCACCATCACCGAGCTGTTCGAGGCCTTCTTCGATGACCCGCGCCTGTTGCCGGACGAGTCCCGCACGCAGGCCGAGACGCTGGAACGGCGTGACGGCATCCGGGGGCGTGCGCGCGCGGTCGCCGACTACATCGCCGGCATGACCGACCGCTATGCCATCGCCGAGTACGAGCGCACCTTCAACCCGGGCACCTGAAAGGACGTAAAAGGCGCAAGACGCAGCATTAATAGGCTGATTATGTTAATGATTTTACAAGCAGGCCCGTTATAGCAGCCATGCGCCACAGGTCACCGATCTCCACTCCGCGCGGCGTTTCACGCATCCTCCCTCACGCCTCACGGTGCACGCCCCGCGCTGCACAGCGCACCTGTCACGCCTGACCCGGACATGCGCATCTACATGCAGATTCCGCCCGAGGGCGACAAGGCGCCGCGCTTCTATCACCTGCACCTGCAGGAAGATCTGCTGGAAGGCTGGACGCTGATCCGTGAATGGGGCTACCAGGGGTCCAGTGGCCGCGTGCTGCGTGAGCACTTCCCCGACCACGAGCGCGCCCAGGCGGCACTGCTGGCGGCGCGCGACGAACAGTTGCGGCGTGGCTATCGCGTGGTGTTCATGCAGACCCAGGCCGAGTAGCCCCGGCAGCCCTTCATATCCCTGATCGGAAAAGGGAAAAAGCCCCGCCGTCAAATTGAACCACCACGCAGCCGGCGCTATACTACCCGGCCTTTTGCGCGGCTGTCCGTGCGACTGTGGCCCGGCCGGGCTCGCCGCGGAACAGGTGAGTTAAGATTATGAAATTACGGTAGTTTTCGTTATGGCGGGCGGTGGGCCGGCATCCCGCAGCTACCGCACTGAACAGGAAGGTACTCCCGATGACACACGGCATGCTGCCTCCACGACAAGGACTTTACGATCCTGCCAATGAACACGACGCCTGCGGGGTCGGATTCGTGGCCAACGTCAAGGGGCGCAAGAGTCACGCGATCATCCAGCAGGGCCTGCGCATCCTGATCAACCTCACCCATCGTGGTGCCGTCGGTGCCGACCCGCTGGCCGGTGACGGCGCCGGCATCCTGATGCAGATACCGCACGATTTCCTGCGCGAGGAATGTGCCGTGCTGCAGATCGACCTGCCGGCCGCCGGAGATTACGGCGTCGGCATGCTGTTCATGCCGCGTGAGGAAACAACCCGCGACTGGTGTAAAGCGATGGTCGAGCAGACCATCGCCGAGGAAGGCCTGCGCCTGCTGGGCTGGCGCGAGGTGCCGACCGACAATTCCGGGCTCGGTGCGAGCGTGAAGGCCGCGGAGCCGGTCATCCGCCAGGTCTTCATCGGCAAGGGCGCCGGGGTCACCGGTGCGGATCATTTCGAGCGCAGCCTGTTCATCATCCGCAAGCGCCTGGAAAACACCGTGCGCGATTCCGGCAGGCCCGGCTGTGCGGATTTCTACATCCCCTCGTTCTCCTCGCGCACGCTCTGCTACAAGGGCATGCTGCTGGCCCGCCAGGTCGGCACCTACTACGCCGATCTCAACGACCCGCGCGTGACCTCGGCGCTGGCCCTGGTACACCAGCGGTTTTCCACCAACACGTTCCCGTCCTGGGATCTCGCCCACCCGTTCCGCATGATCGCGCACAACGGCGAGATCAACACCCTGCGCGGCAACATCAACTGGATGAACGCGCGCCGCCAGTCCATGGCTTCCAGCCTGTTCGGGGACGACCTCGAGAAACTCTGGCCGCTGATCGCCGAAGGCCAGTCCGACTCGGCCTGTTTCGACAACGCGCTGGAACTGCTGGTCCATGGCGGTTATTCGCTGGCGCACGCCATGATGCTGCTGATCCCGGAGGCCTGGGCCGGCAACCCGCTGATGGACGATCAGCGCCGTGCCTTCTACGAATACCACGCCGCCCTGATGGAACCCT
>CAYUFA010000091.1:0-9575 GCA_964443845.1 uncultured Ectothiorhodospiraceae bacterium | reverse complement strand
CTGCTGTGTCAAGTTACCAACACGGCTGCAAAAAATACGCCCGCCCGGGGGTTTTTGTTTTTACCGGTACTCCTGCTCGTGGCCGGTCAGGGCAGGTGCGCCCCGCTGGCGGCCTCGAACAGGTGAATCTGCGCGGGGTCCAGGTACAGCCGGACGCTGTCCCCTTCCCGGACACCGCTTGCCGGATCCATGCGTGCGACCAGCGCACGGCGCCGCTGCCCGGGTCTCACCAGGCCGGACTCCTCCGGCAGCGCCGGGGATTCGAACCCCTCGAGGTTCACATCGAAATACACGAAGAGATCCGCCCCCAGCCACTCGACCACATCGGCCTGCACGTCGAGGGCCAGGCCTGCCGGGACCGCGCCGGTCGGGCGCACGGCACTGAAATGCTCGGGCCGGACGCCTGCAACCAGGGCCCGGCTGCCGGCAGCGCGGGCCAGCCCGTGCCAGCCTTCCGGGACAGCGAGCGTGCCGATGGGAAGTTCGAGGCGGCCCCCGGTCCAGCGCGCCGGGAGAAAATTCATGGCGGGAGCACCGATGAAACCGGCGACGAAGAGATTCGCGGGACGCTCATAGAGAGCGCGCGGCGAGCCGACCTGCAGGACTTCACCCTTGTGCAACACGGCGACGCGGTCGCCCAGTGTCATGGCCTCGGTCTGGTCATGCGTGACGTATACCGTGGTCGTGCCGAGCCGGCGTTGCAGCCGGGCGATCTCGGTGCGCATCTGTACCCGCAGCTTCGCATCCAGGTTGGAGAGCGGCTCGTCGAGCAGAAACGCCCTGGGTTCGCGCACCAGGGCACGGCCCATCGCCACGCGCTGGCGCTGCCCCCCGGAGAGGACACGCGGCCGGCGCTCGAGCAGTTCCCCGATCTCGAGGATCCCGGCAGCCTCGTGGACACGCCGGTCGATCTCCTGCGGCGGCAGCCGGGCGAGCCTGAGCGGGAAGGCCAGGTTTTCCCGCACACTCATGTGCGGATACAGGGCATAGCTCTGGAAGACCATCGCCATGTTGCGCTCCCTGGGGTCGAGGTCGTTGACGACCTGGCCGTCGACGCGGATTTCCCCTGCACTGACGGATTCCAGGCCCACGATCATATTGAGCAGGGTGGACTTGCCGCAGCCGGAGGGACCCACCAGGATGAAGAATTCACCGTCGTGGATGGTGAAGCTGACGTCCCTGACCGCGATGGCGCCCGGATAGCGCCGGGTCACGTTGCACAGTTCGATTGCGGCCATTGCGCTACCCCTTGACGGCCCCGGCCGTCAGCCCGGCGACGATGCGCCGCTGGAACAGCAGCACCATGAGGATGACGGGTACCGTCACCACGACGGAAGCGGCGGCGATCGAGCCCGTGGGCTGTGCAAAGCGCGAGCTTCCCGTGAAAAAGGCGATGGCGGCCGGCGCCGTGCGCGCGGCGTTGGTGGAGGTAAGCGAGATCGCAAACAGGAAGTCGTTCCAGGCGAACAGGAACACCAGAATGGCCGCCGAGGCGACGCCGGGCGCGGCCAGCGGCACGATGACGCGCACGAACGCCTGCAACGGCGTGGCCCCGTCGACGCGGGCGGCCTTGTCCAGATCCCAGGGAATCTCGCGGAAGAAGACCGCCAGGGTCCAGATCGACAGCGGCAGCGTGAAGGTCATGTAGGGGAGGATCAGCCCGGCCCAGGTGTCGTAGAGCCCCAGGGTGCGCCACATGTTGAACAACGGCCCGATGATGGAGACGGGTGGAAACATGGCGATGGCCAGCGCCGCCGCGAGTATCAGGCGCCGGCCCGGGAATTCGAGGCGCACGATGGCGTAGGCCGCCAGCATGCCAAGCAGCACGGCGGCGAGTGTGGCAAGCACCGCGATCCCGACGGAGTTCCACAGCGCCGCCGGAAACTGCGGATCATGGAACACCGCCGCGTAGTGATCCAGGGTGAGCGCGCGGGGGAAAAACCGGTTGTCACCGAGGTCCGCCGCCGGCTTCAACGACAGCGCCAGAATCCAGGCGACCGGCAGCAGCGCATAGGCCACGACGACGGCACTCCCCGCCCCCCAGAACAGGCGTTCCGTCCGGCTGTGGCCGGTGCCGTCCGTCATCAGCGCGGCTCCCGCCCCGACAGTTCGATCCCGAACCCGCGCAGGTAGAGCGCGGCCAGCGCAACCACCACGACAAAGATCAGCACCGCAACCGCCGAGCCCAGGCCCAGGTTCAGACGGGTGACGAGCGTGTTGTAGCCGACGATCGACAGCGTGCCGGTGCCCTGCGCACCGCGCGTCTGGACAAAGACCGTATCGAAAATGCGCATGGCGTCCAGGGTCCGGAACAGCAGGGCGACCCCGATCACCGGCCGCATCAGCGGCAGGGTGACCCGGAAAAACCGTTGCCGGGCATTGGCCCCGTCCACCCGCGCCGCGTGTATCAGGTCCGCCGGGATGAGTGTCAGGCCGGCCAGCAGCAGGAGGGCCATGAAGGGCGTCGTCTTCCAGATCTCCGTCAGGATGATCACGCAGAAAGCGGTCCAGCGCTCGGCCAGCCAGGCGCCCTGCAGGCCCAGCAGGGCGTTGACGAAACCGGTGGTCGGGTCGAAGGCGAAACGCCAGCTCATGGCCGCCACCACGGTGATGAGCCCGTACGGCACCAGCAGCGAGGTGCGCACCATGCGTCGGCCGACCAGGGCGCGGTGCATCAGCAGGGCAAACACGAAACCGAGCACGAGTTCGACGCTCACCGAGCCGACGGTAATGAACAGGGTATTGAACAGCGCCTTCCACCATACCCCGGAGCCCAGCACGGTGAGGTAGTTATCCAGCCCGACGAACGCGCGCTGGTCGGGAAAGCGCAGGTCATAGCGGAACAGCGACAACCACACGGCATACAACACGGGCCAGGCGGTGACCACCAGCATGGCGGCCACCGCCGGTGCGCACAGCAACCAGGCAAGCCGGTGTTCGGCGCGCGTGCGCCCGCTCACAGCAGGCCCTCCGAGCGTAAGGCCCGCCCGACCGCCCGGCGCAGGCGCCCGACATCCCGGGCGGGGTCGATATCGCGCATGGGGTGCAGGGTATGACTGATGGCCAGGGACACGTCGGCGTACAGCGGCGTCTGCGGGCGCTGGACGGCGTCACGCAGCGTGGCGCGCAGCAGGTCGGCGAAGGGAAAGGTCGCGCGCACCCCGGCATCATCGTACAGGGCAGCGATGGTCGGCGGCAGCCCGCCGAGCGTGGCGGCCAGCCGCTGACTCGGGCCGGAAGCGATGCAGGCCGCGGCATCGAAGGCAAGCGCGGGGTGGCGGCTGTAGGCGCCGACACCGACATTGATTCCACCCAGGGTGACCCGGCTCGGATGCCCCGCGCGCACGGCCGGCCAGCGCGCCCAGCCCATGTGCCCGGCGACCCCGGGGGCATTCGCCTGCGCACTCGGCCACACATAGGTGTAGTTGACCATGAAATCGGGCTTGCCCGTCTCGAAGGCGATGCGCGCATGATCCTCCCGGGCGGTGGCCAGGGCGGGATCCGCCGCCGGCGAACGGGCGAGACGCCGCATGACCGACAGCGCCTCCCGGGTCGGTTGCTCGGCGAGCGCAACGCCGTGCCCGTCCGGCGTCAGTACGGAGCCGCCGGCCGAGGCCAGCAGCGAGACAAAGAACACGGTCAAGCCCTCGTAGCGGGCACCCTGGGCCTGGATGGCCCCGCGCCCGCCCAGCCGCTCGGCCGTGTCGATCATCTCCCCCCAGGTCCGCGGCGGTGACGCCACGCGGTCGGTGCGATACCAGAGGAGCTGGGTGTTGGTCGTAAAGGGGGCCGCCCACAGGCTGCCCTGGTAGGTCGCACTCTCGACGGCGCTGGCCAGGCGCCCCGCGCGCACCCGCTGCGCCGCTTCCCCGCGCCAGGGCAGCAGCCAGCCGGCCTGCGCGAATTCCGCGGTCCAGATCACGTCCATGCCGATCAGATCGATGTCGTGGTCCCCGGCGGCCAGGCGACGGACCAGCTGCTCGCGCTGCTGGTCGGCATCGGTCGGCAGGCGGGCGAGTTCGACCGTGTAGCGCCCCTGCGCTGCCCGGCTGCAGCGTTGCGCCGCCTGTGCAAAGGCACCCGACGGTTCGTCGAAGACGTACCAGTGCAGGCGCGGAGGATTCTGCGGTGCTTCGCTACAGGCGACCAGGGTGCTCAGCACGGCACCCAGGAGGACCCTTGCGGTGAACCCCGGTTTCAACAGCATGCTCGCGAGAGTAACGCGATTGACCGGGGGAATGGAAATCGTGAAGCCCCTGGCGCGGGCCCGGCAGCGTATGCAGCAACGAGACGACGACGCACTGTTCCGCACAACGGCGGGACACATGCAGACCGGTTCAGTGCCGTGAGGATCGTTCAGTCACCGGCCACCTGCGTACCGCGGCACGGCACACATCACATCCAGGGACTGCCGACGATGGTGGGCCCGGCAACACGGCGGTCGCCCGGGTTGGTAGGTTACGCGATGATTCCACGCTGGCCGGCAGCGGCAATAGCGGCGCCCGCATCACGAAACCGGCCGTGAGCGAATTGCAACGACGGTAACTCCCTGCTGCGGTGCCAGACCCGACGCCCGGCCGGGGAATCAGCGTTCAGGACAGGTGCTAGGCCAGCTGGAACTGCGTGCCGATCCGGCTTGTTGCAAGCCGGCCGTGAATGACCGGGTCCCAGTTGACCAGCCGGATGGGGCAGCTCCATTTCGTGCGCTTGCGCAGCAAATCCAGCATGGCCAGGCCCGAGTCGCGGATATGCAGGGTTTTGCCGAGATTCACCTCGATCGAACTGGTGCCGGTGGAGTTTGCCAGGTTGCTGGCAGACAGGATGGTTTCAAACGCGCCCAGGTCCAGTACGCTGTCCGTCTCGATGGAGACTACATTTCCATACGATATTTGCAGAATTGTCGTATTCATTCGATGCCCTCCGGTGGCCGGTCGTCCCATGGCCACCTCTCCGGTTCCATTCAGCAGTGTTTGTAATCAGAGTGCCGCTTCCTTGACATGGGCAGCGCGCGGGGAAACGGCAATCCCGGCATACCTGTCATCGGTGCGGTCATACGGTGTAATGCAATCCGGACAGATGAAGTTAGCAGAGACGCGGTGAATGTACAGTTGTTTCACTATGTCAGTATATGGCGATGCATTGCTGCCAACGCGGTCACGGATCCAATCGATTGTTTGCAAACGCACAACGCGTTCAGGCAAGTTCGGTTCACCGGCATTCCCTCCCTGATCCGCGCAGGGATATGTGCGTACACAGGCATGCGCAGGACGAAACGCACCGGCAGCGGACGGCACTCGTCGGCAGCAGGAGCAGTTCACCATGCAGCCGGTACTCATCTTCTCGGCCGGCCGGCGACCCGCTGGCGGCTTGCTTGTGAAAATCACCAACCATGGGAACCCGGAGCTCCCTGTCCGGTTGATCAATAACAGGGTAATCACCCGGGGAAGCTGTGAGGAACGCGCGGGCAGAATGGAACCCGCAGGAAAAATCCGCTTACGCGTGCAACGAACAGCGGAAGGTCTGCAACGGTAATCGTAACCAGCAGCAGTTGAAGGGTGGCCGGGCAAGCGAACTGCCGACACGGGGATGTTCAGAACAGCGGGTCAATGGCAGCCCTTTGGCTTTCAATCACAACCGGGATGCCGGTTGGCCGATTTGCACGGCTCCGTTTGAATACCCCCGGCGGGCAGGCCCGCCAGGACCTGCCGGCGCGGCGATGCCACAGTGTGCGGCCCGGCTCAACCACTGCCCTCCAGATCCCTGTGGCCATCGATGAACTTCAGATTGAATCTGAACGTGCAAATGCGCCAGCAACCGCCATCCTTCACCAGCGGGAAAGCATAGCTGCCAACGCAGGTACGGATATTGTTGCCGGTCCGGTCGGGCAGGCAGTGGCAAGCGATGCCATAGCAAAACGCGTCCGCCTCGTGCTCATCGACATCCACCAGAAAATTTCCCGTCTGGTGGTGAATGGCCTGCAGCGGTTTCAAACCGGCATCCCGCATGACGAGGATAACGTCCGGAGTCATATCCCGCGGATCGCCGGCGCCCGGCGACGACATATCGAAGGATACGCTGGCGGCAAAACAGGCCTGCACCGCCTCCCGGTCCCGGTTGTCCGTGCCGCTGAACAGGCGAGAAATCACCTCGATGATACGCGTTCGCTCAAGCAGGTATTCAAGTTCACCAGACATCGCGGTGCTCGCCGCCCTTGAGGCTGGCCTGGTCTACTTACGTAACAGCCTGAACGCATGATTGCCGTTGAACCCGCTGTTGAAGAAGTGCACGATCCACACCATCGCCAGGGGTTCGAGATAACGGGATTTTTCGATGTCACCCAGATCGATCGCCGGTGGCCAGCCGAGTTCTTCGATCAGCCGGCCGGCGGCCCGTTTGGCGGCTGCGTCATTCCCGCAGATAAACATGTCGGGCTTGCCATCCGGGAAGTCGGGATTCACCATGTGGGGATTGCCAACGATATTGAAAGCCTTCACGACCCGGGCATCGGGCAGCCAGCGCTGCACGGATTCGCCGGCCGAGTCCGTATGCCCGATGTCGAGCACCGGCGGCCGGCCCTCGGCCTCGAACCGCAGCGGGTTGGTCGTATCCAGCACCACCTTCCCGGCAAAGTGCTCCGGCCCCGCCAGGTCGATGACCTGCTTCACGTGGGGCCAGCCGATCGCGAGGACCAGCAACTCGCCGAAGATGGCCGCATCCGCGAAGGTGCCCGCGCTGATTCCCCTGCCCTGATCGCCAAACCAGTCCGTCATGGTCGCGGCAGCCGGGTTGCGCGTGCCGATCATCACATCGTGGCCCCGCCCGGCCAGCCCGGCAGCCAGCACACGGCCGACCGCCCCCGTTCCCAGTACTCCGATTTTCATGATGCACCCTCCCTTGCCGACCACGCCTATCCGGACCGGACCGTGACCGGTTCGTGTTGCTGTGGACCGGCGCGGCTACCTGTCCCGTCACGCTTTCGGCTGCAGCCTGCCGGCCATACCGAAAGCAGTGTAGACGCCACTGGTGACCTCGGCGAGGTGGTCATTGCAGCCCTCGATCGGCTCACCCATGCCCAGCCTGTCCATGACGGTTCGCAACGGGCGCTTGCCGGCGGGCGTATCGACCCGCTTCGCGGTTGCCCCGGCATCGAGCCGCGGGCCTGCTGCCGGTTGGTTTCGAGCGCCTGTTCCATATTGGCCGGTGCGCCCGTACTGCGCCCGTTGCTGCCGCCGCTGTACCGCATCGAGGCGACCACGGTATGGCCGCCAGCCAGCCGCGTCCGTGCGGTGAATGCGGCGGAAGCGCTGCCGGTGCCGGCGAGCAGGATTTTCGATTCCATGCTGTGCGGTTTCTGATATGAGAACGATGAACGACCAGCACTTGCCTGTCTTCCGCGAGGTCGTGCGTACCGGCGGTATCACGACAGCGCAGCCAGGTCAGCAATCGACTCGACATGCTGGAAAAACGGCCGCAGGTCAAACTGCTTACCCGCAGTTCTCGCAGGGTTCCCCGCACGCACGAGGGCGTGTGCCTGCGCCCGCGGCATTCGTGAACCCTTCACGGCAGCGCGCATATCCCCCGCAGGTGTCAGCGACAGACGCCGCTCAGCGATGGCTGGCCGGGTCACAGACCCCGTGCAGGCAGCGCGCGCCCCGTTGCAGTAGTGCGGGTTTGCGGCAACAGGGCGGGGCGATGGCGTAAAAAAAGGGGGGGGCTGATGCCCCCCCCGGATGCACGGTTTGCACGGGATACTGACTACATCTTCAGGGCGGCGATCTTGTGACTTTCGCTGTCCGCTGCGGGGGAGTACGAGAGGGTGCCCGTATTCCTGTCGTGCACCCAGTCACCACCGAAGCTGTTCAGCTGGACCTTCTCGGAGTCGGCATGCCACTGCCCCACTTCGGGTGCCCGGGAGTAGGAGAGGGTGTTGGTATGCCGGTCCTGTACCCAGCCCCCACCGAAGCTGTTCTGATGGCCCTTGCTGTGTCCTGCGTCGGAAGCAGCGTGCAGCCGCCCGTCGGATGCATGGGAGTAGTAGAGCGTGCCGGTATTCGGGTCCTGCATCCAGCCGCCGCCAAAACCCGCGGCAGCCGCGTTGAGCGATCCGGCCACCAGGCCGGTCACGGCGGCATACTTGATCATCGTAAGGTGTTTCATTGCTGTCCTCCTGAAGCGCACAATGCGCTTGCCTGTTCAATGAGTCTTTAACAACACGCTGATATATATAGATAATCAGGTAGTCATGCCGTTAAATTCCTGTACAGAAGCAGTACATCGCATTACCAATGCTGCATCTGCAGGGCTCAATATTATACAACTTCTATACATTGTCAATAACTTTTGTGTAATTTTTGTATAGGTATTTTACGTCGGCGCATTGCCGGCACGCCCGGGTGGGAGGTTTGTCGTCCGGCTGACCGGGAAAATCCGCTGCGTGCGGGATGGAGTCCACCGGTGTTCCGGGCGGGCATGTCATGCCGTCCAGGCGCGCGGATGCCCGGTACGACAGTGCGTTCGCAGGTGTACGGCCAGCGCGGGCGGGGCCCGGGGTGTCGCGGCAGGACCGCGCGCGGGGAGCAACGGTCAGTCGGTGTTCAGCGTACGACTGATTTGACGCAGGCTGTCGGCCAGCATTTCTCCCACGCAGATCGCACCCGCCGCCTCGAACCTCTTCTGCTGGCCGGAGGTGATCCGACCTCCGACAAAGACGGGTACGTCGACCTTTTCAATCAGTGCGGGCAGATCGACTTCCAGTACCGCGCGTGCCGGCCTGTGCGAGCACGACAGCACAATGCCGGCGCAGGGCCTTTTTTCGAGCACGCCGGGCAGCTGTTCCAGGGGCGTGTTGGCACCCAGCACCAGTATGCGGTAACCGTAATCGAGGCTGGCCAGGGCAAAAAACAGCAGGCCGAGTTCATGCTGCTCGCCGGGCAGGCAGGCGAGCAGCAGCAATGGACTGCGGCTACGCGGGCTGACATGGTGGATGCGTGCGCCGAGTTTGTTGCGCAGGAATACGGAGAAAAAATGTTCCTCGGCAATCCCGGTGCCGGAGTCCTGCCAGCGCTCACCCAGTGTCCGCAGCAGGGGCGTGATCAGCTGCCGGCTTACGACATCGGCCGGGTACAGGGAGAGGATTTCGTTGTAGATCGTTTCCAGCGCGGGTTCGTCAAAATCCGCAATCGCCCTGAGCATGTTGTCCTGATGGCCTTGCCAGCCTTCTCCCGGACTGCTGTCGGCGGTCACCGGCTGTCTTGCGGGCCGGTCCAGCAGCGGCTTCACCTGGCCGATGGAAATGCCCTGCTCGAGCAGGCCGAGGACATTGCGGATACGCTCGACATCGTGTTCGGTGTAGAGCCGGTGCCCCTTGGGTGTGCGCTGCGGAGTGATGAGCCGGTAGCGCCGTTCCCATGCCCGCAGCGTGATGGGGTTCACGCCGGTCAGGTGCGCGACCGTGCGGATGGGCAGCAGGCTGCCGGGCACCGGATTCCATTCCTCGGGTTGTGTGACGGGCATGGGTGACCCCGGTTGATAGTTGTACAATAACTATACCTCGCTTCTACACGGAACAGAACCTC
>CAYUFA010000090.1:5788-9603 GCA_964443845.1 uncultured Ectothiorhodospiraceae bacterium | reverse complement strand
CCGAGGTGGTGCCGGAGGACAAATACCGCATCGTCGACACCCTGCAGAAGGCCGGGCACATCGTCGCCATGACGGGCGACGGGGTGAACGACGCGCCGGCCCTGAAAAAGGCCGACTGCGGCATTGCCGTTGCCAATGCCACGGACGCCGCCCGCGCGGCGGCGGCCATCATCCTGACTGCACCCGGGCTGGGTGTCATCAACGAGGCGGTGAAGCAGGCGCGCATCACGTTCGAGCGCATGAAGAGCTACGCGATTTATCGCATCGCGGAGACCATCCGCGTCATACTGTTCATGACCGCCAGCATCGTGCTGTTCAATTTCTACCCGGTGACCGCGCTGATGATCATTCTGCTGGCACTGCTGAACGACATCCCGATCCTCACCATTGCCTATGACCGGACCCGGGTGTCGATGCAACCGGTACGCTGGCAGATGACGGAGCTGCTGATGGTTTCCAGCGTGCTGGGCGTGATCGGGCTGGTGGCCTCGTTTGCCCTGTTCTATATCCTGGTCGACCTGGGGCTGTCGCGGGACGTGATCCAGTCCCTGATCTTCCTCAAGCTGGTGGTCGCGGGCCATGCCACGATCTTCCTGACCCGCACCAGCGGCTGGTTCTGGAAACCGCCATACCCGTCCTGGCTGCTGCTGCACGGCAGCTTCTGGTCGGCGATGATCGCCACGCTCATCGTCGTCTACGGCGTGTTCATGACGCCGGTGGGCTGGCACTACGCCCTGTGGATCTGGGCCTATGCCCTGGCCTGGCTCGTGTTCAACGACATGGTCAAGATGTGGGCCTATCGCTTCCTGCGTACGCGGGCAGCCGTTTGAAAAGGGGCCGGATACATTTTCCATGGAAAATGTATCCGGCCCCTTTTCCGGATCATGGTTCCGGGTTCTGCGCGGCAATGCCGCCCTCGTCGTACTTGATGCTGATGTCGCGCAGGGCCTCGCCGGCCCGGGCCAGCCGGTCGGCGGCATTGGACAGGTGGCGGTACACCTCGCGGCGCTTGATGCGGTTGATCACGAATTCGAGACAGGCCTGTGCCGTGGATGCCGTGCCGGAGGCGTGCAGCAGCTGGTATTCCTCGCCCTGGAACATGTCCGCCAGGGCTTCGCGGTACAGGTCCTCGACGTTGCGCTCCGCTTCCCGTGTCCGCACGGTGGCGGGGACCATGCCGGCGTGGCCATGGGAGAAATGCGCCAGGCCGCGGGTCAGGGTAAACCCGCCGGTGACGAGTTCCGCAGTCATCCGGCGCATCCATTCGTCGGCCGGCAACTGCAGCATCTCCACCTCGCGCACGGTGTTCTTGACGTAGTCCAGGATGTGGTCGAGGGTCATGGCGAGCGTGTAAATGTCCTCGCGGTCGATCGGCGTGACGAAGGACTGGTGTAGCAGGGCCAGGTTGTGGTCGCGCAGGACGTGTCCCTGCTCGACCAGTTCGTTGACCCGTGCGGCCCGTTCCGCGTCGACGGCGACCAGGTAACCGGCGAGTGTCTCCAGCGTGGCCTGCAGGTTTTCCGCCTGCGCCCCGAGCATGGCGTAGAAGTCCGGCATCGCGGGCACCAGCCGGTGCCAGAGGCGACGCCACCACGGGCGCGACGGAACGGCTGCCCGGTTCACGACTGCCGCCTCGTCGGTACGAAGCGGGAGTGGCATGCGCACCCTGCGGCTGCCGGCGGCACCAGGCGGCCGGCAGACCGGATCCCGGGAATGATGTTCCAGGGCAGTGCGCGCAAACGTCCGGCGGCACCGACGCCCTGGCTCGTGGAACGCATCCCCTGCAGGGTCGCTACCGGACTGCCGGTGGCGGCGGCAACCACCATCGACGCTGCCAGCTGGCTGTCGCAGGCATGCAATACGCGCAGTCGATCGATCCCGGTATCCATGCGCTGGATGATACGCCAGGCGCCGCTGGTCGTACCCGGGGTGCGGCCCGGGCCGGCGTCGTGGCGCGGCATAATGGACGCCGGGGCGACCATGCCGGGTGCGTCATGACGGCCGATGGTGCAGTCGAGCAGGGTCAGCAGGACGATACGGGAGACGACGCGCTCCCGGTGCGTGGCCATCCAGGCCATGGAGAGGACGTTCAATAACAATGTCATACCGGCTATACCTGCTGTTGTCCTGAATACCGCGTGACGATCGTCCGAACCTGCCTGTCCGGGCACATCCAGCCACCGGTTCGTGCCTGTTGCCGTGAATTCAGGACTGGCAGTATGAATGGGCAAATCTGGTGCAATCGTATGCACCAGGGGACATACCGAACCCGTATCCGCACGTTGCGCTTGCGCTCTGAGCCGGAATAGGCCATAAATTCAGCAAACAGAAATAAAACCGTGTGGCCTGCGTGCTGGCGTTCCAGGCCACACTCTGCGTGCCGGGCGTGCCTGTCTCCCGAGTGGGAAAGGGTTGTTCCGCGTCCGGTCTCCCAAGGGGGATGCTGGTGCCAGCAAAACCACAAGAACAACAGGGAAGCGGTTCCAGCAGGACTCTGCAATCCGGTACTCACTGGACGTTTGCCTGCGGACTGCTGTCCTTCCTGCTCGTGTGCGCCCTCTCGGTAGCGGGAGCCGCGACGTTCATGGCGGGTGATCTTGCGCCACGCGGCAGTCCGGATGGCAAGCTGGATGCGGCCGATCTGCTCATTCTCGAGGAATTCATTACCGGCGCCCTGACCCCTGCGGGTAACGAGGCCCTGATCGGTGATGTGGCCCCCCTGAACTCGCCCGACGGGCACCTCAACGCGGGGGACCTCGTGGTGCTCAGCCAGGCGGTCAACGGACTGGTCACGTTGCCACCGGTTGTCACAGGTCCCGCAGCACCCGTACTCGATGCTGTCGGCTCTCCGACCGGCAACAATCCACAGACTGTTACCGGGACGGCAATCCCGGATACGGAAGTGCGCCTGTATGTCGATGGTGTGCGGCAGGACAGTGTCGTGTCGGATGCCGCAGGCCAGTTCTCGTTCCAGGCTATTCTGTCCGATGGCACGAATTCCCTCTATGCGACGGTATGGGACGGTGCGGCAGAAAGCAGTCCATCCAATGTACAGAGTGTTGATTACGTCAATTCCATTCCACGCAACCAGGGTGGCACGATCACGCAGGACACGGTCTGGACCCCGGGTCCAACCGATGATCCCTATGTGATCAACTCCAACCTGGTGATCGCCAATGGCGCCAGCCTGATCCTGATGCCGGGTACGCAGGTGCGTTTTGCGGCGAACTACGCATTGCAGGTCGATGGTGAATTGATCGCCCTGGGTACGGCGGGCTCGCCGGTGGTGTTCACGTCGGGGCAGGGTTTGCCGGCGCCGGACGACTGGCAGGGGATTTATGTTTCCTCGACGGCGACGCGGGTCGTGATTGATTATGCGGAAATTCATTATGCCGACCGGGGCGTCGAGTTTGCGGCGAACACGCTGAGCGACGGTGGTGCGTGCGACACGTTCTGCGTGCGCAACAGTGTGCTTGCACAGAATCGCTACGGGCTGTACCTGACCGGGGCGTCACCCTGGATCGAGAGGAACCTGGTTCAGTACAACGTGTACGACGGTCTGTACCTTACCAGCGCCTCACCGGGCATTGACAGCAACACGATCTGGTATAACGGCAGCAGCTATGCCGGTGTGCGTGTGGGCAATGCCTCGAACCCGGTGCTCACGGGCAACGTGATCACGGGCCAGGGTTACGGTGTGTACGTATCGGGTACCAATAATGCGGCGACCAACCCGGCGCCGGTGGTCCACGGCAACGGGCTGTATGGCAACAGTTCATATGATTTCTACGCCTACAATTTCTTCGATGCACCGA
>CAYUFA010000090.1:0-5688 GCA_964443845.1 uncultured Ectothiorhodospiraceae bacterium | reverse complement strand
GCCTCGAACCCGGTACTCACGGGCAACGTGATCACGGGCCAGGGCTACGGGGTGTACGTGTACCCGGCGAACCGCAGTGCGGTAAACGACCCGCTGCCGGTGCTCCACGGCAACGGGCTGTACGGCAATACATATTACGACCTGTATACCTACAACTACTTCAACGCGGCGACCACGACGCTGGATGCGACCGGGAACTGGTGGGGCACGACCTACCGCTCAACGATCCAGGCCAGGATGTACGATCACTACGATAACGCCACGTATTCGCCATCGGTTGATTTTTCCGGCTACCTCGACGCAATGAACGGGAACCCCGTTCCGGTCGTCCTGCTGCAGGGCGACCTTACGGCGGACACGACCCTGGCCGGTGGAACGATCTATGAAGTACTTGGAACGCTGCGCATCGTGTCCGGCGTCACGCTCACGGTTGCTCCCGGTGCGGTGCTGCGTTTCGACGGTGCGACCAATACGCTGCTGAACGAAGGCAGCCTGCTGATCCAGGGCACCGAGGGTAACCCGGTCGTGATCACATCCGCACAGGAGACCCCGGCGGCCGGTGACTGGGGCGGTATCGTCGTTGCTTCCACGGCAGCAACAACCGTGGTCGATTACGCGCAGGTCAGTTACGCCAATCTGGGCGTCCAGGTCAATGCTTCCACGCTTGTCGACAACGGGACCTGTGACACGCTGTGCATCCGCAACAGTTACATCGAGCACAACAACACCGGAATCTATGTCGACAGCGCGAATCCATGGATCGAGCGCAACATCATCCAGTACAACCTGGATGACGGCATCTACCTGACGGCTGCAGCACCGGAGATCCGTGCCAACACCATTCGTGCGAACGGCAACAACGGGGCGGATGACGCCGGTATCGATATCCGTGGCATTTCCTCCCCGCTGATCACGGAAGGCAACGAGATCTACTCCAATACGCGCTACGGAATTTACGTTTACGGCAGCATGACGGCCGGCGGCGATCCCGCGCCCGTAATCACCGGCAACGGGCTGTTTGACAACGGCACGTATGACCTTTATGCAGCCAATTTCTACGACGCAGCCAACGTTACGATCGATGTGACCGGCAACTGGTGGGGGACTTCGGATCCGGCCGTGATCGCCACGCATATCTACGATCACACCGATAACGCCAACGCACCGGTAGCCGATAACAGCGGCTACACCAGCAGTCCGCTGGCGGGACTGGTCATCCTGCAGAATGTCACCCCGAGCAGCACCACCTTCTACCCGCTCAACGGTGAATCGGTCGCGATCGGGTTTGATCTGACTGCGACGCAGGCCAGCGTGGTACTGCAGATCTATACCGAAAAGGATCGTCAGCTCGTATACGAGTCTGCGCCGCAACTGATGGCGAGTGGCACGCAATCCATCAGCTGGGACGGCCGTGACGGCAACGGCGCCTATGTGCCGGACGAAGCCTATGTCTTCAAGCTGACTGCGTTCTATGACGGCCGGTACGACGAGTCCATTCCGACCGGTGGCGGTACCGTCCGGGCGCCCACTACCGCCAACGACAGCAGCTACAACGCCTTCGTAAATGACTTTTTCAAGACCACGATCACGCTGCCGGTCAACGCACGGGTGGCATTCAGCTTCACGCCGTCCGGCGGTCAACCGGTCTACACGATGAACTACGAGCCGTTCGAGGCGGGCACCCACCCCATCGTCTGGGACGGCCGTGACCAGGACGGCAGCATCCTCAGTGGTCCGGTTGGTGTCTGGATTCATGATACCGTCGACCTGCCGAGCAACGTGATCATCGTGAAGGGCAACCGCCCGGAGATTACCGGTACCGCGCCCGATATCGAGGTGAAGTCGAATCCCTACCGGATCATGCACAGCTACGACCAGGTCAGCCGTATCTCCTATAACCTCAGTGCCGACTGCATGGTTACGGTCAAGCTCCTGCCGCCCGGCGACAACGACGTGAACAGCTCTGCAGCCATCGTCCTGACCAGCAACGAGCTGCAGAATGCGCAGGATGGCGGCGGTCAACCGCTCGACCATGTCCTCGAGTGGCGTGGCTACGATCCGGCGGATACCAACAATATCCTGGTGTCGGAGGAAGGCACCTATACCTTCGTGATCCAGGCCACCAGTGTCGCATCGGGTATTGCGACCACATACCGTGGTGCCCTGCAGCTGTACCGGTAAATGGTGATGATTCCCCTGCTCAGGACAGTATTACTGACGATAATCCTGGCGCCGTCCGTGCACGCCCTGGCCGCGGATCCGGCACGAACCATCGCGTTTATCGCCTTTACGGACGGTTACTGGCAGGCCTGGGTCATGGCACCGGACGGCAGCGGGCAGCGGCAGGTCACGCGTTCGCCCTACGACAAGCAGCGCCTGTCCTGGTACCCGGGCGGAAAATCGCTGCTGGTCAACGGTAACCAGGGGGAACTGTACCGGGCGGAGGTCGATGACGGCAGGGAAACGCCGATACCGCACACCATTGCGGAGATCAACGACGCGGTCATTGCGCCGGACGGGAAACACATTGCCTTCTCCGCCAATGCGGCCGGCAGCAGCGACGGCAGTGATATCTGGGTCATGAACGCCGACGGCAGTCACCTGCTGAAGAAGGTTTCCATGCAATGGCTGCAACACGGACCGGCCTGGTCTGCGGATGGTACGGTCCTGTATTTTCTGTCCGGAGATACCCGAGAAGCACACAACATCTGGCGACTGTCGCTTGCCGACAACCGGTTCGACCAGTTGACGGACCATACACTGTTTCACTTCGATATCGCGGTTTCACGCAAGGGCGATCTCGCCTATTCCAGTAACCGGACCGGCAATTATGAAATCTGGGAAATGACGCCGGATGGCAAGACACGACAGATCACGGACGATCCGTCGCTGGATGCCAAACCGGCCTGGTCACCGCGGGGTGACTCGCTGGTCTTTGAATCAACGCGTACCGGCATGTCCAACCTGTGGCGGGTCGACCTGCGGGGAGATCCTCCGGTCCGTCTCACCGACTTCGCCCGTGGTGCACGTGCGCCGGTCTGGTATCAGGGAACGGAGCGCAGGCCATGAACAGGTTCCGGCTGTCACTGCTCATCCTGCTGATCCTGCCCGGCGTGCAGGCGCAGGCGCTGGAAATCCTGCACGTCCGGCAGGACCGTGAGATGCTGGATTCCGGCGGAAAATCCCCCCTCGACGTCCGCTTCGAACTCAGCGCGGCGGCCCATGCCCGGATGGATATCTACGACAGCCGGGACCTGCTGATCCGTCGTATCGAGGCGACCGGAAAACCGGCAGCCGGCGAACATGTGCTGCGCTGGGATGGCAGGGACAACGCCGGGCACCCGGTCCCGGCGGGTGCCTATCACTACACGTTGCAGGCAACCGGCGCGGATGGTTCCCCGGTCGTGTACGATCTCTCCGACATCACCGGCGGTGAAAACCTCGAGGTGAAGAACATACACTGGGACAGCAAGCAGAAAACGATCGGCTACCTGCTGCAGAAACCGGCACGCGTGAACATCCGCATCGGGTTGAAGGACAACGGCCCGCTGCTGCGCGTGCTGCTCGACTGGGTCCCGCGTTCTGCCGGAACCCACCAGGAACCGTGGGATGGCATGGATGCCTCGGGTGTCATCGACCTGTCGCGTCACCCGAAGCGGGACATCGTCGTACTGGCGACCTCCCTCAGTGACAACACGGTCCTGGTCGGGCCGCCCGTGACGACCGAGCGGATGATCCAGGACATGAACTGGGGCAGGCAGGAACGCCAGCATAAAAAAACCACCCCGCGCCGGGTGGCAGCGGTCAGCCGGCAGCCCGTGGGTACGCGTGGCAACTTCGCGCTCCGCATGACCTTGCCGGAGGGCACGGAGCGGAATGCGGACGGTATCGATATCGTCGGTGGCCGTGTAGCCGTACGGCTGGATGTCGACGACAAGGACAGGAAGCGGGCGGTGGACCGGCGCTTCGAGGCCGGATTCTACGTGGACGGCCTGCTGGTGTTCGAGAACGAGACGGGATTCCTGCCCATGACCTGGTACTGGGACACCAAGGGGATCAACCCCGGCATTCATTACCTGACCAGCAACCTGCGCGGCTACGAGGGCAATTTCGGGATGCAGACCCTCAAGCTGTATGTAAGGCCGAAGGGGGAGCAGCGGTGAAGGCGGCAGGGTATGCAGGCCTCGTCCTGTTCGTGCTTTCTGTGCAGCTGTGGAGTTCGGGTGTCATGGCAGCACCGGGCATGTCCAACGAGCAGCAGGCGGCAACGACTGCATTCCGGAAGGGCAGGTACCGGCTAGCGGTGGTGCATTACCAGCGCCTGCTGCGGGAATCACCGGACAATGCCGGTTACCGGGCACTTCTGGCCGAAAGCTACGAGCGTGAGGGTTATCCCGACCTTGCTGCGCAACAGGCAAGCCGGTCCCTGGCCGTGGACAGGAACAACGTCGATGCCCTGCTGGTGCTGGGGCGCCTGCGCGCACGGCAGGAAGACTGGTCAGCGGCCCGGGGCTACTTCGAGCGCGCCAGCCAGGCCGATCGTGACAATTCAATGGCCTGGGCCGGACTGGGCCAGGCGCTGACGATGCTCGGTGACAGCAAGGGAGCGGAGGCAGCCTCCGCCCGATACCTCGAATGTATACAGAAGCCATGACCAAACCATGAATACTCCATTCGGAAAATGCGCGCTTCGACCCCAGGGACTGCTGCTGGGACTTCTGCTCAGCCTGGTGCTGGTGCCGGCCTGGGCCGACGGACTGGTGACCAACTCGACGGGCGGTAGCGAACAGCCCGTTACAGGCAACGATGCGGGATCCACCCCCAATGCTGACCAGGAGCAGGTCTCACCACCGGAAAAGAAATCCAAGCAGGCCGTGGGGGACAGCTTGCCCTGTCCCCCGGTTGCCGATGATCCCGGCAATGGCGCTGACCCGGTTTCCCTGTATGACGGCCGGTTCACGCACAGCGAGACGGATATGCTGATCCACGGCCTGTTCCCGATCGATATAACCCGGCGCTATGACAGCCGCAGCGGCTATGACAGCGCACTTGGCTACGGCTGGTCCTTCGGTTTTGACCGCAGGTTGTACCAGTATCCGGACGGCTCGGTCGTGATCCGCTACGCCTGTGGTTCCCGCGACCGGTTCGTGTTCACGGGCGGCGCCTATGTAACACCGGCCGGAGCCCGCCAGGGCGACCTGGTGGAAAACCCGGACGGCAGCTTTGTCTATACCCGCCAGTACGGCACGATGGAATTCTACGACGCCCAGGGGCGGTTGACGGCCGTGCAGAACCGGTTCGGTCAGCGGCATGAATACAGCTACGACCCCGCAGGTAAGTTGCCGCTTACCGGCACCTCGCCTTACGCGGTGGATCCTGCCACGCCGATGACGGTGGCCTACAGCTATCACCTGACGCGCATCGACGAGCGGGCGGCCGACGGGGTGCTGACCGGCAACCATGTCACCTTCGCCTACGACGCGACGACCGGGCGGCTGACCTCGGTGACCGCCAGCGACGGCCGCACGGTCAGTTACGTGCATGACACCACGGCCGGCCTGACGGCCGGTAACCTGGTACAGGTGAACGGCCTGGAGGGCATCGTCGCCAGCTACCAGTACCAGGATACGAACGACACGCATAACCTGACCTCCATCCAGGAGGAGGCCGGGGCGACGCCCTGGGTCA
>CAYUFA010000089.1:0-9798 GCA_964443845.1 uncultured Ectothiorhodospiraceae bacterium | reverse complement strand
CGGACGTCGTCACGCTGCACAGGTATGTGGGATTCGGCGCAACGGACAACCTGGACGAGATCCTTTCAGGCACGGGACTGCCGGCGGAATACGATTTCCTCTCCGTTGACATCGACGGGAATGATTATCACGTCTGGCAGGCCACCACGAACTACCGGCCCAGGGTGGTGTGCATCGAGTTCAATCCGACGATACCGACCGAGGTCAGCTACGTGCAGGCGGCCGATCCTTCCGTCAGCCGGGGTGCAAGCCTGCTGGCGCTGGTCGAACTCGGCAGGGAAAAAAATTACGAGCTGGTGTGCGTGGCCGGCGTCAACGCCTTTTTCGTCAGCGCGGAATACTATCCGCTGTTCCGGATCAGCGACAACAGTCCCGCGTCCCTGCGCACCGACCTCGGAAACATAACCTATCTGTTCTCCGGCTATGACGGGACGATACTGCTCGAGGGTTGCCGGAAACTCCCCTGGCACGGCCTGCAGATCAGGCCGCGCAAGATCCAGGTCCTGCCCGCATTCCTGCGCAGATACCCCGGCAATTACAATCCGGTACAGCTGGTGCTGTACGGCGCCTGGCTGCTGGCCGCCAATCCGCGCCTGTTCCGGACGCGGTTTGGCAGGTTCGTACGCGGCAGGCTGTCCCCCCCCCGCCGCCCGCCGGGGTAACCGGCCCGCGACACTGCCGGCCTGTGTACCCCCTACCGTGCGGCGGCACCCGCCAGCGCGTCGGCCCGTGCCACCGCTGCCTTCAGACTGTCCAGTTTCCGGAACCAGGGAGTGTAGTGCGCCAGTGACGCGGGGCGCGCGGCGGCCGCGGCGCGGGCATCGGCCAGGTTCCGGTACACACCGAGCAGCAGCGCGTAGTAGATGTGGCCACCGGACTCGATGCGGGCACCCAGCACTCCGTCCAGCCCGTGCGCATGCCGGAAGGCCTCGAGTGCCGCGAAGGACGACATGGCGGCAATCTGGACTGCGTAGAACTCCGCCGGCAGTTGCTGCATGGGCGTGGCCGCGGCCGCGCGGTAGGCCAGGCGCCGCCAGGCAGGTTCCCCGCCGGGGTCGTACGCGGACGGATCAGCGGGTGCGGGTGCCGCGCGCGCGGCCGTGTCCACCGGCGGCACGTCGGCGTAAATGGCCGGCAGCTGCTGCGCGGACGTCGCCGCAGGCCGAACCGGGACCGGCTGCGGCGGCACCGGGCCGGGCTGCCGGCCGCAGTTCCAGCCATCCCACGCCCCGTTCGGCTCGCAGTACCGGGCCGTGTGTCCGGTGGCCACGCGGGCCGTGGCCACCGGCGCCGCGCGGTGCCGCGGCACGTGCAGGCTCCCGCATGCGGCAAGCACCAGGCACAGGGAGACGGCGGACAGAAGGCGTCCCGGGTCAGGCCGAGGCCGCGTCCGATCCACCTGGCCGGCGGCCCCGCGGCCATCCGGGTGGCGCCTACGCCCCCACTGCTTCGAGGTTGGCATAGGCCACCACCAGCCACTTGGTGCCGGCGCGGGCGAAATTGACCTGGACGCGGGCACTGCTGCCCCGGCCTTCACAGCTCAGGATCACGCCGTCGCCGAATTTCGCGTGCCGCACCTGCTGACCGAGGCGTAGCCCGGCGGCGGACGCTTCCTGCAGGCCCGCTGCGGCGGCGGGTGCGGGCGCCGCCGCACGCGGCAGGGATACGCCGGGACGCGGCCGCAGCTCGTCGACCAGGTCCCCGGGGATCTCGCTGATGAAGCGCGACGGCAGGCAATAGGTTTCCGAGCCGAACACGCGCCGCCGTTCGGCGCAGGTAACCACCAGCTGCCGGCACGCGCGCGTGATGCCGACGTAGCACAGCCGCCGTTCCTCCTCGAGCCGGCCGGGATCTTCCACCGAGCGCTGGTGTGGAAACAGCCCTTCTTCCAGGCCGCACAGGAACACCACCGGAAATTCCAGCCCCTTGGCCGAGTGCAGGGTCATCAGTTGCACGCAATCCTCCCAGGCATCGGCCTGGCCTTCCCCGGCCTCGAGTGCCGCATGGGCGAGAAACCCGGCCAGCGGCTCCATGTCGCTGTCGGGCTCGGGCTCGTATTCGCGCGCGGCATTGACCAGTTCCTGCAGGTTCTCCAGCCGCGCCTCGCCCTTCTCGCCCTTGTCCTTCGCGAAATGGTCGACCAGCCCGCTGGGATGCATGACCGCCTCGACCTGCTCGCCCAGTGACAGCCGGCCCAATCCCCCGGCCAGCTCGTCGACGAGGCGCAGAAAGGCCACCACCGCATTGCCGGCACGTGCCGTCAGCAACTGCTCGTTGACCAGGGTTACCGCTGCCTGCCAGAGCGAGGTGTTGTACTGCCGGGCATGCGTGCGCATCTCGTCCAGCGTGCGGGTCCCGATGCCGCGCGGCGGATGATTCACCACGCGCTCGAACGAGGCGTCGTCGTGGCGGTTCGTCGTGAGCCGCAGGTACGCCAGCGCGTCCTTGATTTCCGCCCGTTCGAAGAAGCGCAGGCCGCCATATACGCGGTACGGAACGCCGCACTGCATGAGCCGCTCCTCGAACACGCGGGACTGGGCGTTGGACCGGTACAGGATCGCGACCTCGCTGCGCTGCCCGCCCCGGTCGACGTGGTCCTCGATCCGGTCGACCACGAAGCGTGCCTCGTCCTGTTCGTTGTAGGCGGTATAGAGCTGGATGCGCTCGCCTTCCTTGTCCTCGGTCCAGAGTTGCTTGCCCATGCGCGCGGTGTTGTTGCCGATAACCGCGTTCGCGGCCTTCAGGATGGTGCCGGTGGAACGGTAGTTCTGTTCCAGCCGCACCACCTGCGGCTCGGCGAAGTCGCGCTGGAAACGCTGGATGTTTTCCACGCGCGCACCCCGCCAGCCGTAGATCGACTGGTCGTCGTCGCCGACCACGGTAATGTGTTGCGGGCTGCCTGCCAGCATGCGCAGCCAGGCATACTGGATCGCGTTGGTATCCTGGAATTCATCCACCAGGATGTGGTGAAAGCGCTGGCGGTAATGATCCAGCAGCGCCGGGTATTTCAGCCACAACTCGTGCGAGCGCAACAGGATCTCGGCGAAGTCGATCACGCCGTTGCGCTGGCACAGGTCCTCGTAGGCCTGGTAGATCTCGATCTGGCGCTTCAGGTACGGATCGTTGCGGTGCTCGAGATGCTGCGGGCGGCGTCCCTCGTCCTTGTTGCCGTTGATGAACCACTGCAGTTGCTTCGGCGGCCACTTCGCCTCGTCCAGGTCCAGGCCCTTGAGGACGCGCCTGACCAGGCGCAACTGGTCCTGCGCATCCAGGATCTGGAAGCCCTGCGGCAGCCCCGCCTCCTGCCAGTGCGCGCGCAGCAGGCGGTGAGCGATCCCGTGAAAGGTTCCCACCCACATGCCGGTCACGGGCGCCTGGATCATCGTCCCGATCCGGCTGCGCATCTCGCCGGCAGCCTTGTTGGTAAAGGTCACGGCCAGCACCGACCAGGGCGACAGCCCCTCGACATCGACCAGCCAGGCGATGCGATGCACCAGCACCCGCGTCTTGCCGCTACCGGCTCCGGCCAGCACCAGCAAGGGCCGGGAGGGCGCGCACACGGCCTCGCGCTGCGCATCATTGAGGGATTCGAGGATCCGGGACACGTCCATGGCCGGTCATTCTAGCAATATCGGAGGGCCAGATTCAGGCGGCGTCGAAGAATGCTCAGATTTTGCAGGGACCTTCCGATACAGGGGATGACGGGGCTCAATACAGGAAACTCAGCACCATGACAGGGACCAGCAAGCACCTGCCGGCGTCCGCCCGGAGCCCGGCCTCCAGTCACTGCGCGCCTGCGCGGCAGCGGTTTCCGGCAGCCCGTGCAGCCGCGCCCGGTTCGATCCCCGCCCCCTCACCGAGGTCGCCATGTCCGGGGGCCTGATCCTGCTCGGCGTCGTGGTGCTGGCCGGCGTGCTCTGGCTGGCCTTGCGTCCGCAGCAGCCCCGCCGTGGCCGCAGGCCGCTGCCGGCTGTGCCTGACGATGGCGGCAATACCCTGGCCACCTTGCAAAGGCTGCAAGGCAACGGCAGTTTCTGGGGGGTCAGTATCGGCCGCCCCGGCTGCCCGGGGTCACGCAGGCTGATGAGCGAGCAATATACCTTCGGCGATGCGCCACGGTTGCCGCTCGCGGGCTGCAGTGCCCAGCACTGTACCTGTCAGTACATTGGCCTGAAACATCGACGCGGGGACAGGACCCGGCGCACCCTGCAGGACCGTCGCGGCGAGGTACGCTTCGACAAGGAGCGCCCCGAACGGCGTTCCAACAAGGCTCGGCGCCGGGGCGAGAAGTGGGAAGACCACACGTATTGAACCCGTCAGCCGCGAGCGGGCCGGGCGTGCCCCGTCGCGGGGAGGCAGCCCCGGCCGGTGCCGGAATACACGACCTCGGCGGGCAGGCAGCCGGGCTGCCCGCGGGAGGGCTCCCGGTCAGGCGACCTCGGCTAATAACTTCCTGTTTTTCGGAGAATTAAGATTGACCGTCCTGGGCTTCGAACCGCTCAGGTAGGCATCCAGTGACACGGTGGGAATCGCGGCCATGTCTACCAGCGGATGCATGGTGCATTTCTCGCAGGCGATCAGCTTCGGTGGAGCACCGGCCGGCGCCTTGCCTACCGGGCGCTCACGCAGGTTCTTGCAGGTGGACACGCTCAGGTAAGCCTGTTGCGGAATACAGTAAAACATTGAATCCAGGTCCAATTTGCCACTCCTTCAGGCCCGTCGCCAGAGACGGGCAACTGTGCCGATAAAGCGCAATATGGTACCAGAGGTGCGCAATGAATGCACGCCTAAATCATTAATTTCAATAACTTAGCAGGAAAAGGATTACTCGACCGTTACCGACTTGGCGAGGTTGCGCGGCTGGTCGATATCCGTGCCCTTGAACACGGCCACGTGGTAGGCGAGCAATTGCAGTGGTACGGAAAAAATGATGGGCGCGATACTGTCATCGGTCGGTGCCACGGGCAGCACGATGACTCCGGGCTCGTTATGGATGCCGACGTCCACATCCGCGAACACGATCAGTTCCCCGCCGCGTGCCCGTACCTCCTGCAGGTTGGATTTCAGTTTCTCCAGCAGTTCGTTGTTCGGCGCGACCACCACCACCGGCATGCTGGCATCCACCAGTGCGAGCGGACCGTGCTTGAGTTCCCCGGCCGGGTAGGCTTCGGCATGGATGTAGGAAATTTCCTTCAGCTTCAGCGCGCCTTCCATGGCCACGGGAAACTGTGCGCCTCGGCCGAGGAACAGGGCATTGTGCTTGACGCCCATCCGTTCGTTCGCCAGCATGCGGATCTCCTCGTTGAGCCGCAATGCCTGCTCGACCTTGCCCGGCAAGCTGCGCAACTCGTTGACCAGACGGGTCTCGGTTGTGCTCGTCATGCCGTGGCGACGCCCCAGCACGATGGTCAGTAGCAGCATCGCGACCAGTTGCGTGGTAAAGGCCTTGGTCGAGGCCACGCCGATTTCCGGTCCCGCATGGGTCATCAGCACCAGTTCGGATTCGCGCACCAGCGAACTCTCGGGAACATTGCAGATGGACAGGGAATGGCCAAAGCCCAGCCGACGCGCCTCGCGCAGCCCGGCCAGCGTGTCGGCCGTCTCGCCGGACTGGGACAGTGTCACGATCAGGGAATTATTGCGCACCACCGGGTGCCGGTAGCGGAACTCACTGGCCACTTCCACGCTGCAGGGAATACCGGCCAGGGATTCGAGCCAGTAACGACCCACCATGCCGGCGTGATAGCTCGTGCCGCAGGCGATGATGTGTACGCCCCGCACGCTGTCGAAGACCTCGGTTGCCCGGGTGCCGAAGGCGGCCTCCAGGACCCGGTCGCCGCTGATGCGGCCCTCCAGGGTGTCGGCAATGGCGCGCGGCTGCTCGAAGATCTCCTTGAGCATGTAGTGGGCAAACTCACCCTTCTCCGTGGCATCCGGGCGCAGGCTGGAGGTTTTCACGCTGCGCTGCGCAGGGTTTCCGGACTGGTCGTAGATCGTCAGCTGGTCATGGGTGATGTCCGCGATATCACCGTCTTCCAGGAAGACGAAATCATGCGTCTCGGAGATCAGAGCGGCGACATCCGAGGCGATCAGGCGGGCATCCCCGGCAATACCGATGACCAGCGGGCTGCCACGGCGCGCGGCCACCAGCCTGCCCGGCTCGTCCCGGCTGATCACACCCAGCGCGAACGCACCCTCGAGATCGGCCACGGTCGCCTGCACGGCTGCCAGCAGGTTCTTGCCCTGGCGCAGGTAGTGATCGATCTGGTGCACGATGACCTCGGTATCGGTCTGCGAGGTAAAACGGTAACCGGCCGCGCGCTGGCTGGCCCGCAGGGCATCGTGGTTCTCGATGATGCCGTTGTGTACCAGCGCCACGCGCTCATGGCAGATGTGTGGATGGGCGTTCTGCTCGCTGGGCGCGCCATGGGTGGCCCAGCGTGTGTGGGCAATCCCGGTGCGGCCACTGAGCGGGTTGGATTCCAGCGCATGGGACAGTTCGGCAACCTTGCCGACCTTGCGCACCCGTTCAAGCAGTGCCTGGTTGCTCTGCACGGCAACGCCGGCGGAATCATAACCGCGATATTCCAGCCGCCGCAGTCCGTCGAGCAATACCGGGATGACATTCCTTTCCGCAGCCGTCACGCCGACAATTCCGCACATACCTGTATCCCTGTCTGGCTATTTCTTTTTGACCGGACGCTTCCAGCCGTAGCGCGTCTTCTGCTCGATACGACTCAGCGTCAGCTCACCCGCCGGTACATCATGTGTAATCGTGGAACCGGCTCCAATGGTTGCACCGTCGGCAACCGTAACCGGCGCGACCAGCTGGGTATCGGAGCCGATAAACACGTCATTGCCGATAATGGTGTGATGCTTGTTGGCACCGTCATAGTTGCAGGTGATGGTGCCGGCGCCGATGTTCACCTTGCTGCCGATCGTGGTGTCGCCGATATAGCTCAGATGATTGACCTTGGAACCCGTGCCCACCTCGGATTTCTTGATTTCGACGAAATTGCCGATGCTGGTGTTGTCGCATAGCCGTGTCTCCGGCCGGAGCCGGGCAAACGGACCCACGCGTGCACCATTGCCGATGTCGGCTTCCTCGATCACGCAGTTTGCCAGGATGGAAACGTCGTCACCGGTGCGCACGTTGCGCAGGACCACGTTGGGACCGATTCGGGTCCGGCTACCGAGGCGGATATCCCCTTCCAGCACCGCGTTGACATCGATGAGCACGTCCTCGCCGGCCACCAGGGTCCCGCGCAGGTCGAAGCGGTCCGGGTCAATCAGGGTAACGCCCGCACGCATGCAAGCGGCGGCGTGACGCCGTTGCAGGTGGCGCTCCTGTTGTGCCAGCTGCACGCGGTCGTTGATACCGAGCACTTCCTCGATGGTCGAGGTCCGGATGCCGCGCACGCCGACTCCGTCCCGTACCGCGCAGGTTACGATATCGGTGAGGTAGTACTCGCCCTGGGCATTGCGGTTTTCCAGCGCATTGACCCAGCGGCGCAGTGCGGCCGCCGGCGCAGCCACAAACCCGGTATTGATCTCGCGGATCCTGCGCTCGCTCTCGCTGGCGTCCTGTTGCTCGACGATACCGCAGATGCTGCCGTCGGCATGATGCAGGACCCGGCCATATCCCGTCGGATCCGGCAGTTCCGCGGTCAGCAGGCTGACGAAACCCTGTTCCGCGGTCACGCACAGCGGTTCGAGCGTGGCCTTGCGGATCAGCGGCACGTCGCCATACATGACCAGCACCACGTGACCATCGGGAATGGCAGGCATCGCCTGGGCAACGGCGTGGCCGGTACCGAGCTGCCGATCCTGCAGCACCCAGTGCACTGCGGCATCCGCGAACCGCTCGCGCACCTGTGCGGCGCCGTGTCCGATGACCGCGTAGATGCCGTCTGCACCCAGCTCCTGCGCCCGCTCGATGACATGGGCCAGCAGGGGGCGCCCGCCCAGCGGATGCAGCACCTTCGGCAGACCGGAGCGCATGCGCGTGCCCTGGCCGGCGGCAAGGATGATGATACTGAGACTCATGGGGTCGTTATCGCCAGTGAATTCATGCCGTTATCGGCCCGTGACAACAAAGCTGGAATGACCCGGATCATAGCACGCGATACCCGTGACCAGACCAGCACCGGCCCGTGGAAGACCTGACTCCGCTGCGGAAACAATCCGCCGGATCAGTGCAATACCGGCATCAGCATGGGCTCGACGCCGTCGGCGATCTCGTCTGCGGTGGCGTCACGGATTGCGGATACCCGGATGTGGAACACGATGGCCCTGCCCGCCAGCGGATGGTTGCCATCGACCGTGAGTTTGCCGTTTTCGATACTGGTGACGGTGAATTTGCGGGTTTCGCCGCGGTCATTCATCATCTCGACCTGCGCGCCCAGGTGCCTGAATTCCGGGGGAACATTCTCCAGGTCGTCGGTGTAGGTCAGGGCGGGGTCGTGGTCGCCGAAACCTTCCTCGGGCGTCAGTTCCACAGCCACGCTGTCCCCGACCACGCTGCCCTCGAGTGCCTCCTCGACCTTTTCGAACAGGTCGTGCCGTCCGCCATGCACGTAACTGATGGGCAGGTCGGACTGCTCGATGACCGAGCCGTTTTCATCCACGATGGAATAGGTGAACGAGACCACCTTGTTGGGGCCGACGAACTGGTCCGCCATCAGCGTTTGTTGCGCAGCTTGCGGATTGCGGCAAGCTGCGCCACGGACTCCGCCAGTTCCGCCTGGGCCTTCGCGTAATCGATGTCGGCGCTCCTGTCAGCCAGCAGCCTTTCCGCCCGTGCCTTGGCTTCCAGCGCCCTGGCCTCGTCCAGGTCACTGGCACGGATGGCCGTGTCCGCGAGTACCGTGACGACGTGCGGCTGCACCTCGAGCATGCCACCGGAAACGAAAAAGGATTCCTCGCCTCCCTCCTGGGACTGTACCCGTACCTCGCCCGGCCGGAGCCGGGTCAGCAGCGGCGCGTGCCGGGGTGTGATACCGACCTCGCCCATTTCAGCCGGTGCGAATACCATCGTGGCCGTGCCCGAGAAAATCTCGGCCTCGGCGCTCACGATATCCACATGCAGTGTCATTGCCATAGTATTGGACTCTTACAGCGTCTTGGCCTTCTCGACCACCTCTTCGATTCCGCCGACCATGTAGAACGCCTGTTCCGGCAGGCTGTCATATTCGCCGTTGACGATGCCCTTGAATCCGGCGATGGTTTCCTTCAGGGAGACGTACTTGCCCGGCGTGCCGGTGAATGTCTCGGCCACGAAGAACGGCTGTGACAGGAAGCGCTGGATCTTGCGTGCCCGGGTCACCACCAGCCTGTCCTCCTCGGACAGTTCGTCCATACCGAGAATCGCGATGATGTCCTTGAGTTCCTTGTAGCGCTGCAGCGTACCCTGGACGGCGCGCGCGGCATCGTAGTGCTCGTTGCCGATCACCAGCGGATCGAGGATACGCGAGGTGGAATCGAGCGGGTCCACGGCCGGGTAGATACCCAGCTCGGCCACCTGCCGCGACAGCACCAGCGTGGCGTCGAGGTGGGCGAAGGTGGTCGCCGGCGACGGGTCGGTGAGGTCGTCGGCCGGCACGTACACGGCCTGGAAGGAAGTGATGGAACCGGTCTTGGTCGAGGTGATGCGTTCCTGCAGCACGCCCATTTCCTCGGCCAGGGTCGGCTGGTAACCCACCGCCGACGGCATGCGGCCGAGCAGCGCGGACACCTCGGTGCCGGCGAGCGTGTAGCGGTAGATGTTGTCGATGAACATCAGCACGTCGCGGCCTTCGT
>CAYUFA010000088.1:0-9889 GCA_964443845.1 uncultured Ectothiorhodospiraceae bacterium | reverse complement strand
TGGGGCGAGCAGCAAGCAGGGGCCCCATGGAATGGGGATGCGCGCGTCCGCGAGCGCCGCATGTCCGGCTGCTGTACCGCGCACATCACGTGACTGGCGTTACTGACCTGCGCAAGGGTTGTTACGCACCATGAGCATCGAAGGCCTGTTGAAGGAAGGATTCGTCACCACTTCGGCCGACGCGCTCATCAACTGGGCGCGCACCGGGTCGATGTGGCCCGTGACCTTCGGCCTGGCCTGCTGTGCGGTGGAAATGATGCAGGCCGGTGCGTCGCGCTACGACCTCGACCGCTTCGGTGTCGTTTTCCGCGGGAGCCCCCGCCAGTCCGACGTGATGATCGTCGCCGGGACGCTGTGCAACAAGATGGCGCCCGCCCTGCGCAAGGTCTACGACCAGATGGCGGAGCCGCGCTGGGTGATCTCGATGGGCTCCTGTGCCAATGGCGGCGGTTATTACCATTATTCCTATTCCGTAGTGCGTGGCTGTGACCGCGTCATACCGGTCGATATCTATGTTCCCGGCTGTCCGCCGACCGCGGAGGCCCTGCTGTACGGCATCCTGCAGCTGCAGAACAAGATCAAGCGAACCAATACCATCGCCCGCTAGGACTGACAGGCCAGACCGTGTCCGCACTTTCCAGACAGCTTGCAGAGCAGATCACGCAACACTTCGGCGACCGGCTGAGTGCCGTGGTGGACGCGGTCGGGGAGGTGACGGTCGAAGTGCCCTGTGCCGAACTCGTCGCGGTCGCCACGGCGTTGCGTGACGAAGCATCCTTCCACTTCGAAGTGCTCATCGACGTCTGCGGCGTGGACTACCTGCACTACGGGAGCGATGAATGGGCCACGGAGGAATCCTCCAGCAGTGGCTTCAGCCGCGGTGTCAACGCGGCTGAAGCCGGGCGCATGGGCGTGGACACCCGGGATCTCGTGGTGGAGCGCCCGCGCAGCACGCGCCGGTTTGCCGCGGTGTACCAGCTGCTCTCCATCCGGAATAACCGGCGCCTGCGCCTGAAGGTGTTCGCGCCGGATGACGACCTGCCGGTCATTCCTTCCGTCATCGGCGTCTGGAGCAGCGCCAACTGGTACGAACGGGAAGCCTTCGACCTGTTCGGAATCCTGTTCGACGGTCACCCGGATCTGCGCCGGCTGCTGACGGATTACGGTTTCGTCGGGCATCCGTTCCGCAAGGATTTCCCCCTGACCGGCAACGTGGAAGTGATCTATGACGCCGAAAAGAAGCGGGTCGTGTATCAACCGGTGAGCATTGAACCGCGTGTCCTGGTGCCAAAAGTGATCCGGGCCGGGCAGGTCGAATCCGTTGATCTCATGCAGGTCGTGCAGGCTGCGCCGGATGCGGCGGTGAACGGGGACTAGGCGATGCCGGAAATCCATAATTACACCCTGAACTTCGGTCCGCAACACCCGGCCGCGCACGGGGTGCTGCGCCTGGTGCTGGAGATGGACGGCGAGGTGATCGAACGCGCCGATCCCCACATCGGACTGCTGCACCGCGGTACCGAGAAGCTGGCGGAGAACAAGCCGTACAACCAGAGTATCGGATACATGGACCGGCTCGACTACGTGTCCATGATGGTCAACGAGCACGGCTATGTGCTGGCCATGGAGAAACTGCTCGGTATCGTGCCACCGCTGCGCGCCCAGTACATCCGCGTGCTGTTCGACGAGATCACGCGCCTCCTCAATCACCTGCTGTGGCTGGGCGCGCACGGGCTCGACATCGGCGCCATGACCATATTCCTGTATACCTTCCGCGAGCGTGAGGACCTGATGGACTGCTACGAGGCGGTGTCCGGGACGCGCATGCACGCAACCTACTACCGTCCCGGCGGGGTCTATCGCGATCTTCCGGACGTGCTGCCGCAGTATCAGCCGTCGAAATGGCACAGCCGGAAGGAGGTCGACAAAAAAAACGCCGACCGCCAGGGATCGCTGCTGGATTTCATCGAGGCGTTCACCGATCGTTTTCCGGGTTGCGTGGACGAGTACGAAACCCTGCTGACCGACAATCGTATCTGGAAGCAGCGCACCGTCGGTATCGGCGTGGTCAGTCCCGAGCGCGCGCTGCAGCTGGGTTTCTCCGGCCCCATGCTGCGTGGTTCCGGCGTGGAATGGGACCTGCGCAAGAAACAGCCCTACGAGGTGTATGACCGTATCCGCTTCGACATCCCGGTGGGCAGGACCGGGGACTGCTATGACCGTTATCTCGTGCGCATCGAGGAAATGCGCCAGTCCAACCGCATTATCCGGCAGTGCATCGAATGGCTGCGCGCCAACCCCGGCCCGGTGATGGTGGAAGACCACAAGCTGGTACCGCCACGGCGCGAGGAGATGAAGGCCGACATGGAAGCGCTCATTTACCATTTCAAGCTGTTCACCGAGGGTTTCTGTATTCCGGCCGGCGAGGCCTACGCCGCCGTGGAACATCCGAAGGGGGAATTCGGCGTCTATCTGGTGTCTGACGGCGCCAACAAGCCGTATCGCCTCAAGGTACGCGCACCGGGTTTCGCGCATCTGTCCGCCATTGATGAAATGACGCGCGGCCATATGCTGGCCGACGTGGTGGCGGTCATCGGTACGCAGGATATCGTGTTCGGAGAGATCGACCGCTGATGACCGCCATGCCGCGCAAGTCCGACCTGCTGAATACGCAGACCCGCGCACGCATCGATGCGTGGCTGCAAAAGTATCCCCCGGAACGCAAGCAGTCCGCGGTGCTGTGTGCATTACAGGCCGTCCAGGAACAGAATGGCGGCTGGGTGACGCGTGAGCTGATGGATGCAGTGGCGGATTACCTCGACTTGCCGCCGGTACTGGTGTACGAGGTCGGTACCTTCTATTCCATGATCGAGCTCGAGCCGGTCGGTCGCAACATGGTGGCGCTGTGCACCAACATCTCCTGCATGCTGTGCGGGGCGGAGACTCTCGTCGGGCACGTGGAGAAAAAACTCGGTATCCGGCTGGGTGGAACCACGGCGGACGGCCGCATAACCCTCAAGCGCGAGGAAGAGTGCCTGGCCGCGTGCGCCGGTGGTCCGATGATGACCGTGAACGGTCACTTTTACGAAAAGCTGACCCCGGAAAAGGTCGATGCGATTCTGGATGGACTGGAGTAGGGCATGAGCGTACAGGTCTGTTTTGACACCCTGCAGTTCGACCAGCCCTGGACGCTGGAAAACTATCTCAAGGTCGGCGGTTACCAGGCCTGGAAGAAAATCCTCGCTGACAAGACCCCGTGCGAGGACGTGATCGAGACCGTCAAGGCATCCGGTCTGCGTGGCCGTGGCGGGGCCGGATTTCCGACCGGACTGAAGTGGAGTTTCATGCCGCGCAACGCCCCGGTGCAGAAATACCTGGTCTGCAACTCCGACGAATCGGAGCCGGGCACCTGCAAGGATCGCGATATCCTGCGCTTCAATCCGCACGCGGTGGTGGAAGGCATGGCGATCGCCGCCTATGCCATGGGCGCCACGGTGGGTTACAACTACATGCGCGGTGAATTTCACCATGAACCGTTCGAACGTTTCGAGCAGGCCCTGCAGGAAGCCTACGAGGCGGGATACCTGGGACGCAACGTCCTCGGCTCGGGCGTCGATTTCGACTGCTACAGTCACCTGGGTGCCGGCGCCTATATCTGCGGCGAGGAAACCGCGCTGCTGGAATCACTGGAGGGCAAGAAGGGGCTGCCCCGCTTCAAGCCGCCGTTCCCGGCCAACTTCGGCCTGTATGGCAAGCCGACCACCATCAACAACACCGAGACGCTGGCCTCGGTACCGGCCATCCTGCGCAATGGCGGCGCGTGGTTCCTGAATCTTGGCAAGCCGAACAACGGTGGCGTGAAGATCTTCTCGGTCAGCGGACACGTCAACAACCCGGGCAACTTCGAGGTCCCCATGGGGATGCCGTTCCGCGAGCTGCTGGAAATGGCCGGTGGCGTACGCAGCGGGCACAGCCTCAAGGCGGTGATCCCGGGCGGGTCCTCCATGCCGGTGTTACCCGCGGACATCATCATGGACTGTGACATGGACTATGATTCACTGGCCAAGGCGGGGTCCGCGCTGGGTTCCGGTGCGGTCATCGTGATGGACGATTCCACCTGCATGGTGCAGGCGGCAATGCGGATCTCGCGCTTCTATTACGCCGAATCCTGCGGGCAATGCACGCCCTGTCGCGAGGGCACCGGCTGGATGTACCGCATCATCAAGCGTATCGAGGAAGGCCAGGGCCACCCGGAAGATCTCGACCTGCTGCTCAGTGCCGCCGGGCAGATCGCCGGCAAGACCATCTGCGCCTTCGGCGAGGCGGCGGCCTGGCCGGTGCAGGGTTTCCTGCGGCATTTCCGCGCGGAATTCGAATACCACGTCACGCACAAGCGCTGCATGGCCGGTGGTCGTGCGGCGGCGGGAGAGGCGGCATGAGTGCGCGCCCCGAACCGCCGCCGGAAGAGACGGTGAACATCGAGATCGACGGCCGGCCGCTGCAGGCCCGCAAGGGGGCGATGATCATCGAGGTGGCGGACGCCGCCGGCATTTCCATTCCGCGCTTCTGCTATCACAAGAAGCTGTCGGTCGCGGCCAATTGCCGCATGTGCATGGTCGAGGTGGAAAAGGTGCCGAAGCCGCTGCCGGCATGTGCCACGCCCGTGACCGAGGGCATGAAGGTATTCACGCACTCGGAGCTGGCCACCGGCACGCAGAAGGCGGTGATGGAATTCCTGCTGATCAACCATCCGCTGGACTGCCCGATCTGCGACCAGGGCGGGGAATGCGAGCTGCAGGACCTGGCGCTGGGCTACGGTCGTGACATTTCGCGCTTTGCCGAGAACAAGCGCGTGGTCAGTCACAAGTACGTCGGCCCGCTCATCGCGACCGACATGACACGCTGCATCCATTGCACGCGCTGTATCCGCATGCTGCGCGAGGTGGCCGGCAAGATGGAACTCGGCGCTACCGGCCGTGGCGAACACATGGAGATCGGGACCTACATCGGCCGCTCGCTGGAGTCCGAACTGTCCGGAAACGTCATCGATGTCTGCCCGGTCGGGGCGCTCACCTCGCGCCCGTTCCGGTTCAAGGCCCGCGCCTGGGAACTGCAGCAGCACCCGACGGTGGCGCCGCATGACGCGGTGGGTTCGAACCTGTATGCCCACACGCGGGGCGGCCGGGTCATGCGCATGGTGCCGCGCGAGCACGAGGACCTCAACGAGGTCTGGCTGTCCGACCGCGACCGCTTCAGCTACGAAGGGCTGTACACGCAAGACCGGCTGGAACGGCCGCAGGTGAAGATCGACGGCGAATGGCAGGAGACGGACTGGGAAAGCGCCCTGCAGGCCGCCGCGGACGGGCTGCGCAACACCATGCGCGAGCACGGGGCCGACCAGGTCGGGGTGCTGGTATCCCCGACGGCCAGTCTGGAAGAAATGTCCCTGCTGCAGGCCATTGCACGTGGCATCGGCGTGCACAGCATCGATCACCGCCTGCGTCAGGCCGATTTCAGCGACCAGGATTCCGCGCCCCTGTGCCCGTCCCTGGGACAGACGCTGGTGGAACTGGAACAGGTCGACGCCGCGCTGCTGGTCGGTTCCAACCTGCGCAAGGAGCAGCCCATTGCCGGCCATCGCCTGCGCAAGGCCGCGCTCCGGGGCGCGCGGATCATGGCGGTCAATCCCGTGGACTTCGAGGTGCAGTACCCGCTGCTGGCGAAGTCCGTGGTCCCGCCATCCCGCATGGCACAGGTACTCGCCGGGGTTGTGGCCTGTTTCCCGGGTGCCGGCAGCGCGGGCAGCGACGCCGTACGGCAGCTGATCGCCGATGCCCGTCCGGATGACGCACAGCGCGCCATGGCGGCCGCCTTGCAGTCGGCCGCACGGCCCACGGTGCTGCTGGGCAGCGTGGCCGCGAGTCATCCGCAATATTCATTGCTCAAGGCACTGGCCGGCGAGATCGCACGAATCAGCGAGGCGCGCTTTGGCGTCATCCCGGATGCCAACAGCGCCGGCGCCTGGCTGGCGGGCGTGCTGCCGCACCGCGGGCCGAACGGTGCGCGACTCGAATCCGCCGGCCTGCATGCCCGGGCCATGCTGGAGAACCCGCGCAAGGCCTATGTGCTGTTCAACGTGGAGCCGGAACGGGACTGCTACGCTGCCGCGGCAGCGCTGCGCGCCGTGGGCGCTGCCGAATTCGTCGTCTCGCTTGCCCCGTATGCCAGCGCAGCCCTGCGCGCGGTTGCCAGCGTGCTGCTGCCGGTCGGGCCGTTCACCGAGACCTCCGGTACCTTCGTCAATGGCGAAGGCCGCTGGCAGGGTTACAGCGGGGTTGCCAGCCCGCTGGGCGAGAGCCGCCCCGGCTGGAAGGTGCTGCGGGTGCTGGCCAACCATCTCGAACTGGAAGGTTTCACCCAGCAGAGCAGCGAGCAGGTCCGGGATGCCCTGCGAGCACAGGTCGGTACGGTCCTGCTCGACAACACGCAGGAACCCGGCGCAGTGAGTGGTCCGCAGCAGGTCGAGGGCCTGGAACGCATTGGCGAGGCGGCGCCCTATGCCACCGATGCCCTGGTACGCCGTGCGGCCGCGTTGCAGGAGACGCCCGATGCCGAGGCCTCCGGACGGGTGCGCGTACATCCCGCCGAGGCGGAGCGCCTCGGCCTGGACGACGGGTGCACCGTGCGCGTCAGCCAGGATGGTGACCAGGTCGAGATGGAGCTGCGCCTGGACGAGCGGGTTGCCGAAGGCTGCGCGTGGATCCAGGCCGGTACCGCCACTGCCGCGCAACTCGGCGCCGCCTTCGGCGCGGTGTCGATCGAGCGGGCGTGAGAGGCATGCGATGACCGATACCGTACTGCGAAAATCCTACAAGACGCACTGGCTGATCCTGCTGCTGGTGGCGGCGGTATTCTGGACCGGCGTGATCGTGCTGGCCATCCAGTACTGGGCGCAGATCAAGGCCATCACCGCCGTGTACGACCTGATCAAGATCGTGGTGATCGTGGTCCCGCTGCTGGTGGCGGTCGCCTATCTCACCTTTGCCGAGCGCAAGATCATCGGCTACATGCAGGTCCGTATCGGGCCGAACCGGGTCGGACCACGCGGCTGGCTGCAACCGATCGCGGATGCCGTGAAGCTGCTGTTCAAGGAAATCGTCATCCCGACCAACTCCAGCCGCTTCCTGTTCCTGATTGCACCGATGCTGTCGATCGCGCCGGCGCTGGCCGCCTGGGCGGTGCTGCCGTTCACCGACAAGCTGGTGCTGGCCAACATCGACGCCAGCCTGCTGTACATCCTGGCGCTGACCTCGATGGGCGTGTACGGCGTGATCCTCGCCGGCTGGGCCTCCAACTCGAAATATGCCTTCCTCGGGGCCATGCGCTCCGCGGCGCAGATCGTGTCGTATGAAATCGCCATGGGTTTTGCGCTGGTCGGCGTGCTGATCGCCGGCGGCAGTCTCAATCTGGTCGAGATCGTGCAGGCCCAGCAGGGCAGCCTGCTGCACTGGTTCTGGTTGCCGCTGCTGCCGCTGTTCCTGGTGTATTTCATATCCGGCGTAGCCGAAACCAACCGGGCACCGTTCGACGTGGCCGAGGGCGAATCGGAGATCGTGGCCGGCTTCCACGTCGAGTATTCCGGCATGGCCTTCGCCATCTTTTTCCTGGCGGAATACGCGAACATGATCCTGATCGCCGCGCTGGCCTCGGTGATGTTCCTCGGTGGCTGGCTGTCCCCGTTCCAGGGAGTCCTTTCAGATCGGGTCCTTTCTTCTGGATTGCTCGGTCTCATCCTTGGCAACGGGATACACTGGCTGTTCGGCAAGATGGCGCTCATGCTGCTGTTCTTCCTGTGGTTCCGTGCCACCTTCCCGCGCTACCGCTACGACCAGATCATGCGTCTGGGCTGGAAGGTGTTCATCCCGATCACCATCGTGTGGCTGGTGCTCGAAGGCGCGGCCGTGGTCCTGCATATCGGGCCGTGGTTTGCCAGGGGAGGGGTGTAATGGACCGCTTTACCACATTCCTGAAAAGTCTCACTCTCTGGGAACTGGTCCAGGGGATGCGTCTCACCGGCAAACGGTTCTTCACGGACAAGATCACCGTGCAGTACCCGGAAGAGAAGACGCCGCAGTCCAACCGTTTCCGCGGTCTGCATGCCCTGCGCCGCTATCCGAACGGCGAGGAACGCTGTATTGCCTGCAAGCTGTGCGAGGCGGTGTGTCCGGCGCTGGCGATTACCATCGAGGCCGAGGAGCGGGCGGATGGTACCCGGCGTACCACCCGCTACGACATCGACCTGTTCAAGTGCATCTATTGCGGTTTCTGCGAGGAATCCTGTCCGGTCGATTCCATCGTGGAGACCAGGGAATTCGAGTACGCATTCGAGAACCGGGGCGAGAACATCATGACCAAGCAGATGCTGCTGGCCATCGGCGACAAATACGAGGCGCAGATCGCCGCGGACCGCCAGCAGGACGCGAGGTATCGCTGATGGATTTCCAGAAGATCCTGTTCTACCTGTTTGCCACCGTGCTGGTGTATGCCGCCGCGCGCGTGATCACCGTACGCAACCCGGTGCATGCCGCGATGCACCTGGTGCTGGCGTTCTTCACCTCCGCGTGCCTGTGGATGCTGCTGGAAGCGGAATTCCTGGCCATTGCGCTGGTGCTGGTCTACGTCGGCGCGGTCATGGTGCTGTTCCTGTTCGTGGTGATGATGCTGGATATCAACACCTCGCCGTTGCGCGAGGGCTTCGTGCGTTACCTGCCGGCGGGCGTGGTGGTCGCCCTGGTGATCTTCGCCGAGATGCTGGGCGTGGTCGGCACCCGCTATTTCGGCAGTGAGGTGGTTGCCATCCCGGCGCGTCACGCGGCCGGCTACAGCAACGTGCGCGAACTGGGCGCGGTGCTGTACACCGAGTACGTGTATCCGTTCGAGATCGCCGCGGTGATCCTGCTGGTCGCGATCATCGCGGCCATCGCACTGACCATGCGCAAGCGCCCGGAGACGAAGTACCAGGACCCGGCGCAGCAGGTGATCGTGAAGCGCGGCGAACGTGTGCGGCTGGTCAGCATGCCGGCCGAGGAGAAGCAGTGATGATCGCGCTGTCCGACTACCTCATCCTGGGCGCCATCCTGTTCGGACTCAGCGTGGCGGGTATCTTCCTCAACCGCAAGAACATCATCATCCTGCTGATGGCCATCGAGCTGATGCTGTTGTCCGTCAACATGAACTTCGTGGCATTTTCGTATTTCCTGGGCGATACCGCCGGGCAGGTGTTCGTGTTCTTCATCCTGACCGTGGCTGCGGCCGAATCGGCGATCGGACTTGCCATCCTGGTGGTCCTGTTCCGTAACCGGCGCACCATCAACGTCCAGGATCTGGATACCCTGAAGGGATAGCGGCATGACGATGGAACAGATCTATCTTGCAATCCCGCTGGCACCGCTGCTGGGCGCGGTCATCGCCGGCCTGTTCGGTCGCTACATCGGACGCGCCGGTGCGCACACGGTTGCGATTCTCGGGGTCGGTATTTCCTGTGTCCTGTCGCTCTACGTGCTGCAACAGTTCATCAGTGGCGCCGCGCAGCCGTTCAACGGGACGGTATACACCTGGATGGTATCCGGCGGGGTGCACTTCGAGGTCGGCTTCCTGATCGACCGGCTTACCGTGCTGATGATGAGCGTGGTGAGCTTTGTCTCGTTGATGGTGCATATCTACACCATCGGCTACATGCACGATGATCCGGGCTACAAGCGGTTTTTCAGCTACATCGCACTGTTCACCTTCTCCATGCTGATGCTGGTGATGTCGAACAATTTCCTGCAGCTGTTCTTCGGCTGGGAGGCGGTCGGCCTGGTGTCCTACCTGCTGATCGGCTTCTGGT
>CAYUFA010000087.1:0-9928 GCA_964443845.1 uncultured Ectothiorhodospiraceae bacterium | reverse complement strand
AAGAGCCGCTGCGCCAGATCTGCAAGAACGCCGGTGACGAGCCGTCCGTGATCCTGAACGCAGTGGCCAGCAACAAGGGCAACTACGGCTACAACGCCGCGACCGGCGAGTACGGTGACATGATCGACATGGGTATTCTCGATCCGGCCAAGGTGACGCGTTCCGCCCTGCAGAATGCGGCATCCGTCTCCGGTCTGATCATCACCACCGAGGCGATGGTCGCCGAGGCGCCGAAGAAGGATGCCCCGCCGGCTCCGGACATGGGCGGCATGGGCGGTATGGGTGGCATGGGCGGCATGATGTAAACCGGCCGCTGTCCGCAGCAAACCGAAGCCCCGCTGGCGACAGCGGGGCTTTTTTCTCTTCCGGGGACAGTTTACTCAATTGCCGAGAAAACATTGCAAACCACGACTGTCCCATATCAATCCGTTGAACTGTCAGTCAGTCTTTCACCATGCACAGCCTTGCAGGTGATTCGCCAGGCCAGGTCATGAAATTCGACACCGGCTGTACAAACCTTGCATCCCTGCTCCCGGAGGGACGCCGACAGGGATGCAGGCGTCCCGGAGAGGGAGGGGGTTTGTGGGACAGCAGTGATTGCAAACCAATTACAAATCGGGCAATTAAGTAAACTGTCCCCGATTTGCCCTTATAATCACCACATGGACAGCGTTGTCTACCCCGGCACATTCGACCCCATTACCAATGGTCATACCGACCTCGTGGAGCGGGCGGCGCGGCTGTTTCACCGGGTCATCGTCGCGATCGCCGTGAACCCCGGCAAGGCTACGGCGTTTCCGGTGGAGCGGCGCGTGCAACTGGCACAGGACGTGCTGGCACACCTGGACAATGTCGAGGTGTGCAGTTTCGACAACCTGCTGGTGGACTTCGTGCGCCAGCGCGATGCCGGTATCATTCTGCGCGGACTGCGCGCGGTGTCCGATTTCGAGTACGAGTTCCAGCTCGCCGGCATGAACCGGCACCTTGCGCCGCAGGTCGAGACCGTGTTCCTGACCCCGGCGGAAAAGTACGCTTACATCTCCTCCAGCCTGGTCCGCGAGATCGCCGCACTCGGTGGCGACGTCACCCCGTTTGTCCATGGAAAAGTTGTGGCTGCATTGCGGGACCTGATCAATTAGTCTTTTGGGGACAGTTCACTTGATTGCCCAGTCGGGCAATCAAGTGAACTGTCCCCGTATCGACTTTGACTGGATAGTTAACAATGGCATTAATGATTACCGACGAATGTATCAACTGCGACGTCTGCGAGCCCGAGTGCCCGAACGAGGCCATCTACCAGGGAGAGGAGATCTACGAGATCGACCCGGCACTCTGTACCGAATGTGTCGGACATCACGAGGTGTCGCAGTGCGTCGAGGTGTGCCCGGTGGAGTGCATCGTGGTCAATCCCGATCACCAGGAAAGCCCGGAACAGCTGCAAAGCAAGTATGAGGGGCTGATGTCCCGGAAGACCGGATGAAGCGGTTACCCGCCTGCCGTGCCGCAAGGCCCCTGCTCGGGGCCTTGTTGCTGTTGGTGCTGTGCACCGCCTGCAACGGCCGCGAGGTGGCGCCGCAGCGCTATTCCGCCGCGGTCGCCAGCGCGCATCCGCTCGCCACGCAGGCCGGCATGGAGATTCTCGCGGCCGGCGGCAATGCTTTCGATGCCGCGGTAGCCGTCAGTGCCGCGCTGGCCGTCGTGGAGCCCTACAGTTCGGGACTGGGCGGCGGCGGGTTCTGGTTGCTGCACCGTGCGTCCGGTGACCAGGACGTCGTGGTGGACGCGCGCGAGAAGGCGCCCGGTGCGGCCACCCGCGACATGTACCTGGACGATCATGGCGACGTGGTGCCGGGTCTGTCGGTCAACGGTGCGCTGGCTGCAGCGATCCCCGGCGTGCCGGCCGCGCTCGCACACATTGCCACCCGCTACGGGCGGCTGCCGCTGGCGCAGTCGCTGGCGCCGGCGATCCGGCTGGCACGCAAGGGATTCCCGGTCGATGCCCGTTACCGCAGGCTGGCGCGGTTCCGGCGGGCGGTGCTGCAGCGTGACGCCGCCGCGCGCACGATCTTCCTGGACCGGGGTGCCGTTCCCGCAGCCGGCCAAGCGCTGGTGCAGACCGATCTCGCCGCAACCCTCGAGGCCCTGGCCCGGCAGGGCAGGCAGGGGTTCTACAGCGGCCCGCTGGCGCAGCGGCTGGTGGACGGGGTGCGTGCGGCCGGCGGCCTGTGGACGCTCGATGATCTGCGGGACTACGCGGTGGTCGAGCGCGTGCCGATCCGTGCCAGCTACCGGGGCATGAACATCATCACGGTGCCACCGCCCTCGTCCGGGGGCGTGGTGTTGTCCGAGATGCTCAACATCCTGTCCGGCTTCGACCTTCCGGCGATGACACGGGTGGATCGGGTGCATTACATCGTCGAGGCCATGCGCCGCGCGTATCGCGACCGTGCCGAATACCTGGGGGACAGCGATTTCGTCAACGTGCCGGTGGCACGCCTGGTGAGCCGGGAGCATGCGGAGCGCATGGCACTGAGCATCGATCCGCGGCGTGCCACGCCCAGCGCGGCGCTACCCGGCCACACCCTGCATGACGATGGCGATGACACCACGCATTACTCCATCCTGGACAGTGCGGGCAACCGGGTCGCGGCCACGGTGACCATCAACTACCCGTTCGGCGCCGGCGTGGTCGCGCCGGGTACCGGGGTATTGCTGAACGACGAGATGGACGATTTTTCCGCCAAGCCGGGTGTGCCGAACGTCTACGGGCTGGTCGGCGCCGACGCCAATGCGATTGCGCCGGGCAAGCGCCCCCTGTCGAGCATGACGCCGACCTTCGTCGAGACCGACCACGGCTTTGCCATCCTCGGCACGCCGGGCGGCAGTCGCATCATCACCATGGTGCTGCTGGCCGTGCTGAACATCGCCGATGGCGGCCTGCCGGAGTCCTGGGTGCGCGAGCCGCGTTTCCATCATCAGTACCTGCCGGACGTGGTGCAGTACGAGCAGCAGGCCTTCGACGCCGACACGGTGCGGAAGCTGCGCGCACGCGGCTATTCGCTGCAGGCCCATCAGGATACCTGGGGCAACATGCAGGCGATCTGGTATGACCGCCGCACGCACCGGACCTATGCCGCCAGCGACCCGCGTGGTATCGGTGCCGCGCAGGTGCAGCACTGACTCCAGGCAGCACGGAAAGCCTGCCGTCATTGCGAGCCGCGTGAGCGGCGCGGCAATCTCCGGACGAGGGCAGCGGAGTCCGCTCAGTGCTGCCCCGCGACGACCCATGTCGTGCCGTGCATGCGCAGGGTGTCTCCCTGTTTCATGGCGTCGGCGGCGGTGATGACATCGTCGATGTAACGCGCGCGGGTAGCGGCATCGAGCTGGTTGACCAGCATCATGACCGGTGCGGCCAGGTCGGACATCGTCTCCCAGTATTCGCGGCCATCCGCCACCTCGATCACGTCGATCTCCACCGAGACCAGCTCCACGTTGCGCAGGCCCGCGGCCTCGAACACGCCGCGCAGGCGCTGCGGGTCGGCCAGCGCGAAAATGCCGGGCGTGCCCGGTGCCGGCTGCGGCAGGTCCCGGTGCCGCGCCAGCACCTCCAGCAACAGGCTGACAAACGGATTCCTGTCCGGTGCGTCCCAGCAGGCCGCGGCCACCCAGGCCCCGTCCTTCATGACACCCCGGGCCAGGCGCAGGCAGGTGGAGGGTTCCGGCATGAACATCAGGCCCCAGCGGCAGGTGACGGCATCGAAGCTGGCTGCCGGGAAATGCAGGTTTTCGCCGTCCACGCAGTGATACTGGAGGTTGCCGATGCCGTGCTGTGCCGCCCTGGACCGGGCGTAGGCCAGCATCTCGTCGGTCAGGTCGGTGCCGACGACGCGGCCGTGGGTCCCGACCTGCCTGGCAATCGTCAGCGAGGGCTCACCGATGCCGGAGGCGATATCGAGGACGTGGTGACCGCCGGTGATCTGCGCCAGTTCGATGAGCTTCCTGGTGACTGGTTCCGCGCCATGCGTCAGCACGGCGTCGCGGCGCTGCCAACCGTCGGCGACGGAGGCCCAGGTGCGGCGCTCGCGCTCCTTGAATTCACGGTTATCGGTCATGCATGTCTCCGCTTCCGCCAGAAGGGGTCAGTACCCTGTGATCCCGCCTGTCCCTCGGAGTTCCGCCGGCTGGGGGCGCGTGACCGCAGCTGCGCGGCCAGTGCTCCGACGCAGACCGCCCGTCCGCAGCGCGGCACGCACTCTCACGATCCGGGTGGGAACGGCGGGGCGATGGTTTCCAGGCCTTCATGGTAGCGTCCGGCTTCCCGGACCAGCGCCCGGGCCGGCTCGCCGTAGCGACGGATCCACTGGGCCAGTACCGCGTCGCTCACCTGGCCGCCACGCGCCAGCATTTGCCCGAGCCGCTGCAGGCCCTCTCCGGAGATGCGGTGGTCCCGGCTGATACCCGGGGTGCGGGGCGGTGTCGGCATGCTGCGTGCGTCTGGCAGGTTACTTCACGGCCTGCGGTTCGCGCAGGGCGCGGATGACCTTGCCGTTCATGAGCACGAAAAAGTAGTGTGCCAGCGTCCTGTCCCGCTCGTGCGTTTCCAGCTTGACCATGTAGTGCCAGTGCTGCTCGTGGTGTGGAATCCGGCGCAGCTCGATCTTGGCCAGGGTGGCGCCGGTCATGCGCGGATCATCCGCGCTGGCGTCGTGCACCGCCCGCAGGGCAGCGCCGATTTCCAGTGGTGGTGGCGTGGCCGAGGGCGTCCAGGCCAGCGTGGCCTCGATGTCGGCCGCGTTGATAAAGGCGACCACGCGGCTGTTGTCGAAGGACTCGATGACCTCGACCGGGAATTCGCCGGCCGGCAGCCTGGCGCTGACCAGTACCAGCAGCAGCGGTAACCATCGGGTTCGTACCACGCGCACTCCGGGTGTTCGATAACGTACCGGCAGTGTAGCAGGTGTCGGCGTCGACCTCAGCCGGCGGGGCAATTCCCGTGTCGGCGATGCGGCCTGGCTCATTTCTGGCATTCCGGACAATAGAACGTGGTGCGCTGGCCCTGGCGGATCTCGCGGATCGGCGTGCGGCAGCTGATGCAGGGCTGACCGGCCCGGTCGTAGACGTTCAGGTGCTGGCGGAAATAGCCGGGCTTGCCGTCGCCGTTGACAAAGTCGCGCAGCGTGGTGCCACCGGCGGCGATGGAATCGGTCAGCACTTCCTTGACGACCTCGGCCAGCAGGGCGTATTTTGCCGGTCCGATCCGGCCCGCGGCGCGCTTCGGGTGGATGCCGGCCATGAACAGTGCCTCGGAGGCGTAGATGTTGCCGATGCCGACCACGACGTGGCTGTCCATGAGGAAATGCTTGACGGCGACCTTGCGGCCGCGCGAGCGTTCGTACAGGTAAGCGCCGGTCAGGCCCTCGCCCAGCGGCTCCACGCCCAGTGCGCGCAGCAGCCGGTGTTTCAGCGGATCGCGCACGGTCCAGTGCACGCTGCCGAAGCGGCGCGGATCGGTAAAGCGCAGGGTGCTGAAATGCCGGAACACCAGGTCGAGGTGGTCGTGTTTCCCCGGCGGCACGATGGCGTTGACCATGCGCAGGCTGCCCGACATGCCCAGGTGCAGGATCAGGGTGCCGGTGTCGAGGGTGAACAGCAGGTATTTCGCACGCCGCTGCACGGCGTGGATGGTCTGGCCGGTGATGGTTTCTGCCAGCTTGCGCGGCACCGGCCAGCGCAGGTTGCGGTTGCGCACGAGCACCCGGCTGATCCGGTGCCCGATGACATGGGGCGCGATGCCGCGGCAGGTGGTTTCGACTTCCGGAAGTTCAGGCATGGGCTACCCGCTGGTTCCCGTGACCGATTAAAGCACAGGCTCGACACGGGCGGATAGCCGCGGCTGCCGGTGCTATTGCGGTGCGGTGACTGGTGCCGGGGCCGGCAGGGCCAGCAGTTGCGTGGCGGCTGCACCAGGCAGGTGATACTGCAGGCCCAGCTCGGGACGGCCCAGCACCAGGTCCGGGCTGCGTGCGACGATGCTGAAAACCAGGGGTTCCGCCTGGCCGGCCAGGGTCACCCGCACGGTCTCGCCTTTGGCGGTTGTGGCGGCGTGGGCGACGTACAGCGCGCTGGCCCGCTGCCAGTTGCGCAGCAGGGTCTGGATGCGGTCCGCGCCGGCGGCGGGGTCGTCCGGCTGCAGTTGCCAGTGCACTCCGTCGGGGCGCGTCAGCGTCAGCCCGGGCAGCTGCAGCGCACGGATGTGCGCGCTCTCGGGCAACAGGGTGCGTTGTACGAAATTCGCCACACCGGCGTTGAGCAGGTGGGCATAACGGTCCGTGACCAGGTACACCGTATCTCCGGAACGCACGTAGCGCAGGCCGTCGATGGCGTCGGTGCCGCCGAGCTCCAGCGCGAGACTGTCGAAGTGCGCGCTGGTCTGCACCGGATCCAGTCCCACCTGTGTGAGATCGAGATCCTTGACCGGGTAGCTGCGCACGGGCACGGCCTGCAGCAGTGCCAGCACGGTGCTCATCTGGAAGTCATCGGCCGGCAGCGCCGGGGTGGCATCGATCTGCCAGTGGTTGCCGGTCTTGCGGAAGTGCAGGGTAGTGCCGGCCGGACGCACCAGATCGATCCGGGTCACCTGCTGCGGGTCGAGTGTGCTCAGCGGACTCTGCGTGGCGGCGGGCTGCAGGCCAGGGCGCAGCTCGATGACGGCGACCAGCGCGGCCGCGATGAGCAGCAGGACCAGGTTGAGCAGGTTGCGCCGGGACATCAGCGCCGCCGCCGGCGCCACCAGACGGTGATGCCGGACAGCAGCAGCACCGACGGTACGCCGATCAGAAACCCGATGCCGATCACGGCGATCGAGGTCCGGTTCATCACCAGCGTGGTGTCCGGTGCACTGTGCACGCGGATGTCGAGGAAGGCGTCGTCGTGGCCGAGCCAGAGTACCAGGTTCAGGCCGAGATCGAGGTTGCCGCCGTTGCCGAGGTAGGTATTGGACAGGAAGTCGCCGTCCCCGAGCACCGCCACGCGTTGCTGGTCGTGCTCGCCGCCGCCCGGTTTCGCCCGGGTCAGCGCCACGCCGATATCGAGTGGTCCGGCGTGCTCGTCACTGCCCGGATCGTAGCGGATCTCTCCCTGTAGTTTCCCGGTCTCGGTCCAGGAACGTGCCAGCGTGGTCAGCAGGGGGGTGGACTGCCACGCCGACTGGTCGTTGACCTCGAAGGCAGCGGCTTCCGGGTACACCGTGACCATGCTCATCTCGCGGGTGACCGGGTGATTCGGGTAACCGGTGATTACCACAAACGCCGGGTTGTCCACCCCGAACGAGGCGCTGCCGGCATCGACCACCTTGCCGGGCAGTTGCCGCAGGCCCAGGTCCTCGGCCAGCGGCTGCAGGCTGGTCAGCTCACCCGGTTCGCTCAGCCACAGCAGGTTGCCGCCGTGTTTGACGTAGGCGCGCAAGGCGCTGACCTCGCCGGGCAGCAGTGCCACGCGCGGACTGGCCAGCACCAGCAGGCTGGTGTTGGCGGGGATGGTCGTGTCGGCGAGATTGACCGTCTGGACGTGCATGCCCTTGCGTTCGAGTTGCTTGCCGAAGCTGCCCATGCCGTAGTTGGTCTCGCCCGACGGCGGTCGTTCACCGTGCCCGGTTACGAACACGACCCAGCGCTGCTGCTGGCGTGACAGCCGCAGCAGGGCATTGGTGAGGTGCTGTTCACCCAGCGCCTGCAGGTGCTCGCTGGCGCCGTGATAGCTCACCACGATGGTGCCGCCCTGCGTGATGCCCAGTTCGCGCATCTGCTCCGGCACGGTGTCGGGGTTGATGAATTCCAGCGTGATGTCCGGCTTGAAGCGCTGGTAGAGACCGACCAGGTCGCGGATCTGGGTGCGCAACAGGTCGTCGTTGGGGACATAGGCGGTGATGGCGACCGGGCCGTCCAGTGTGTGCAGCACCTTGCGCGTGTCTGCCGACACCGTGTTGCGCGCACCGGCCGTCCAGTCGGTCTGGTACCGGTATTGCGTGCTGAGCCACGCCAGCATGCCGACGATGCCGGCGAACAGCACGCTGAACACCAGACCCTGCAGGCGCAGGCGCAGGCGGGAACCGGGCGTGACCTGCATGGTTCAGGCCTGCAGCCGCATGCGGTCGAGCTGGCGCACGGTGAATACCAGGCACAGCAGCACCAGCAGCAGGTAATAGAGGATGTCCGTGCTGTTGACCATGCCCTTCAGCATGTTTTCGTAGTGCTCCAGCAGGGACAGGTAGCCGAGTACGCCGGAATCGCCGCTGGACAGGCTGCTGGTGCGGCGCAGGATCAGCAGCATCAGCAGTGCGCCGTAGGTGGTCACCGCGGCCACCGCCGGCTGCTGGGTCAGTGAGGAGAGATATACGCCGATGGCGCTGCACGCCGCCATCACCAGCAGCAGGCCCAGCAGGCAGGCGGCCAGCTTGCCGAGGTCGAGTGCACTGCCGTCCAGCAGGGACAGCGGCATGAACGTCAGCATCAGTGCCGTGCACACGAAAAAGCCGAGTATGCCGAGGTACTTGCCGAGCACGATCTCGGTCATCGATACCGGCGCGGAAAACAGCAGGCTCAGGGTGCGGCTGCGGCGTTCCTCGCTGAGTGCGCGCATGGTGATGAGCGGGGTGATCAGCATCAGTACCGTCGCCGCATCACCGTACAGCGGCGCGATGATGAGATCGGCGATGCCGGGTGCGCCGTCACGTGCCGCCAGTTGCGGCTGCAGGTCCAGGAAGTTCTCGATGTAGGACAGGAACTGGAAGGCCAGGATGCACTGGGTCACCGCGAGGATGGCCCAGGCCAGCGGGGAGAGGAACAGGCTGCGCAGTTCACGCGCGGCGATGGTGAGGATCACGCGGCGGCCTCCGCTTGCTGGTGTGCGCTGTCGGCGGTGGTGAGTTCGATAAAGATCTGTTCCAGGGTGTTGCGCTCGCTGCCCAGTTCCACCAGCCGCCAGCCGGCGCTGACGGCGCGTTCGACCAGGGCTTCGGACGGGTCCGCAGCGCTGAAGAACAGGCGCGCGCGCTGGCCGGGCAGCAGTTCCACCCGGTCCACGCCGGGCACCTGCTGCAGTGCCGCGCCGTCGGGGATGGCGAGAAAGCGCGCCAGCAGGGAACTGGCCCGTCCGCGTTGCTCGAGTCCGGCCGTGGAATCGGCGAACACCAGCCGCCCGCGGTGGATGATCTGTACCCGGTTACAGGTCGCCTGTACCTCGGGCAGGATGTGCGTGGACAGGATGATGCCGTGGTCACGGCCCAGTTCGCGGATCAGGTGGCGGATCTCGCGGATCTGGATCGGATCGAGTCCGACGGTCGGTTCGTCGAGAATCACGACCGCCGGCGTATGGATGATGGCCTGGGCAATGCCGACGCGCTGCTGGTAACCCTTGGACAGGTTGCCGATCAAACGCCTGCCGACGTCCGCCAGCCCGCAACGCTCCCGGGCGGTCGCGATGGCGGCGGCGCGGCGCCGGCGCTCGATGCGGTTGAGCCGGGCGCAGTAGGACAGGTATTCGTCGACGGTGAGTTCGCGGTAGACCGGCGGCTGTTCCGGCAGGTAGCCGATCTCGCATTTCGCGCGTTTCGGCTCGTCCAGCAGGTCGATGCCGCAGATGCGGATGGCGCCGGCGCTGGGCGCGAGGTTGCCGCTGATCATCTGCATGGTGCTGGTCTTGCCGGCGCCGTTCGGACCCAGGAAACCCAGCACGTCGCCACGGGCAAGCTCGAAGCTGACATCACACACGGCGCAGGACTGGCTGTAATAGCGGTACAGGTCGGACACCTGTATCAGCGGGGGGCTGGACATGGCGCCTATTATTCTCTTCGGTGGCGCGATTACAAGTGACCGGAACATCACCTGCAGCCGGTGTAGGTTGGGCTGAGCATGGCGAAGCCCAACGGGGG
>CAYUFA010000086.1:0-10081 GCA_964443845.1 uncultured Ectothiorhodospiraceae bacterium | reverse complement strand
ATGTCTGTCCGACCGGCTATATCGACATGGCCATGGGCGACCACTGACAGGACCGCCCCGGACATGCCGAGAAAACTCCTTTCCTTCCTGCTCATGATCTGTGCTGCCGGGCTTGCCCTGCAAGCCCGTGCCGGAGACTCCATCCTTCCGTACATACCGGAAGCCCAGGCCCGCTTCAGTGCAACGCAGGGTTGCATGCGGCCGACCGAGGACATGCGCAAGAACCACATGAAGTACCTTCTGCACAAACGCGACCTGACCATGCACGAAGGCATTCGAACCACCCTGTTCAGCCTGAAGCAGTGCATCGACTGCCACGTCAGCTCCGCGCCGGATGCCCCGCGCTTCCCCAGCGAGAAGCATTTCTGCAACAGCTGTCACACGTACGCAGCCGTCGATATCGACTGTTTCGAGTGCCATGCCGACCGGCCGCTCAAGGATGCCCAGGGTAACTTCGTGATATCGGGGAATGAAACGCAACCGGCAACCGCTGCAGCCAATGCGGCCCGGGAGGACACCGGGGACATGCGCGCACTGGCGACCGAGGACGATGCTCATGAGTGAAGATACCGGCATTGATGTCTATCGGCGCCGTTTTCTCGGCAACACAGCCAAGGCCGCTGCCGGACTCGCGGTCGTGACCCCGGCTGTGTTCCTCCACGAGGTCGGGCAGGCCAGACCGGCCGACCAGCCGGTCACCAGCCAGGTACGCTGGGGCATGCTCATCGATTCCGGCAAGTGCGCGGATGGCTGCGACGACTGTGTGACCGCATGCAAGACCGAGAACGGGTGGACGGGCCATAACCGGCCCCTGTCCGATCCGCAGTGGATTCGCAAGGTCAAGCTCCGGGACAAGGAGACGGGATACACCCAGACCCTGCCCATGCTGTGCCAGCACTGCGAATACCCGCCCTGCGTGGACGTCTGCCCCACCGGCGCTTCCTTCAAGCGTGCCGATGGCATCGTGCTGGTCGACAAGCATATCTGTATCGGCTGTCGCTATTGCATGATGGCCTGCCCGTACAAGGCGCGTTCCTTCGTGCATGAGGACATCCATGACCAGAAACCCTACGCCCCGCGCGGCAAGGGCACCGTCGAGTCCTGCACGTTCTGTGTACAGCGGGTAGACAGCAACCGCACCCCGGCCTGCGTGGAAGCCTGTACGGCACATAACCACGGAGCCATGGTGTTCGGTGACATGAACGACCCGGACAGTGAAATCTCCAGGCAGCTGGAACAGTACAGCTCGCGCCAGATCCGCGGCGACCTGCAACTCAATACCGGCGTGCGCTACCGGGGGATATAGATGAAAGCAATCGACTTCAAGGAAATCGACGGCGGCCTGCCCTTCTACCTGCTGGTCGGCGCCATCGGTGTTTTCATACTCGCCGGCCTCGGCGCCGCGTACTACATGGAACACAACGGCCACTGGGTGACCGGCATGAACAACCAGATCGTGTGGGGTACGCCGCACGTATTTGCCGTATTCCTGATCGTCGCCGCGTCCGGTGCACTCAACGTCGCATCCATCGGTTCCGTATTCGGCAAGGCCATGTACAAGCCGCTGGCGCGGCTGTCCGGCCTGCTGGCCATTACCCTGCTGGTCGGGGGACTTGCGGTGCTGGTGCTCGACCTGGGTCATCCGGACCGCCTGATCGTGGCAATGACCTATTACAACTTCAAGTCGATCTTCGCCTGGAACATCATGCTGTACACCGGTTTCATGGGCATCGTCGCCGTGTACCTGTGGATGATGATGGAGCGCAAGATGAACCCGTACACGAAGATCGCCGGCTTCGGTGCCTTCATCTGGCGACTGGTACTCACCACCGGTACCGGTTCCATTTTCGGCTTCATCGTGGCCCGGCAGGCCTACGATGCCGCCATCATGGCTCCCATGTTCGTCATCATGTCCTTTTCCTTCGGGCTGGCGATTTTCATCCTGGTCCTGATGGGATTGTATAGCTGGTCCGGCCGGCCCCTCGGTGATGCGATTCTGATTCGCCTGAAAAACCTGCTCGGGGTGTTTATCGCCGCGGTCTTCTACTTCGTGGTCGTCTATCACCTGACCAACCTCTACGGCACCGAAAATCACGGCGTGGAGCGCTTCCTCCTGCTCGACGGGGGTGTATACACGGAGCTGTTCTGGATCGTGCAGATCGGCCTGGGCAGCGTGCTGCCACTGATCCTGCTGTACGGCCCTGCCGGAAAGTCCCGCCTGTGGATCGGGATTTCCTGCCTGCTGGTCATCATCGGCGGGCTTGCCCAGATGTATGTCATCATCATCGGCGGCCAGGCCTATCCGATGGAAATGTTCCCGGGCAAGGAAGTAATCGAAAGCAGCTTCTACGACGGTATGGTCGGGTACTACTCCCCGAGCCTGCCGGAGTTCGTTCTGGGCATCGGCGGTGTTGCCCTGGCGCTGGCCGCCACCGTGGTGGGTACCCGGGTGCTGCGTTTCCTGCCGGTCAGCCTCGCGGATGACATGATCGAACCGTACCAGTCCGGGGCGGATGCCTGATCCGCGACTGCGGCCCTTCATCACCGCACAGCGGAGCCTGGCGACCGGCTGCAATCCATGTCACGCCTGCTGATCTCGGCAGCACACAAATCCTCCGGCAAGACCACGGTCACCCTCGGATTATGCGCCGCGCTGGCGGAGCGCGGACTGCGTGTACAGCCCTTCAAGAAAGGCCCCGACTACATCGATCCGATGTGGCTCGGCCTGGCGGCCGGCCGCCCCTGCCACAATCTGGATTTCCACTGCATGTCCGAGGCGGAAATCCTGGCAACCGTCAACCATTATTCCGGCTCCAGCGATATTGCCCTGATCGAGGGTAACAAGGGCCTGTACGACGGTCTGGACCTGGATGGCAGCAACAGCAACGCGGCCCTGGCCATCGTCACCCGCACACCCGTGGTGCTGGTACTCGATGCGCGCGGCATGACCCGGGGTATCGCCCCGCTGATCCTGGGCTACCAGGCATTTGATCCACAGGTCCGCATCGCCGGCGTGATCCTCAACCAGCTCGGTGGCAGCCGGCACGAAGCGAAGCTGCGCAGCGTGATCGAGCACTACACGGAGGTTCCTGTGCTGGGCGGTGTGCACCGCGATCCGGCGCTGGAAATCCTCGAACGGCATCTTGGACTGATCCCCAGTAACGAAGCGGGCGCGGCACGTGACCAGATCGTCCGGATCCGGACGCGGATCCGCGACCAGGTCGACCTGGACCAACTGCTGGCTGTGGCGGCAACGGCCCCGCGGCTCGATGCCTCCCCGATGGCGCTGCCGGACACGCCGCCCGGTGAACGGGTGCGGATCGGCATCGCACGCGATGCCGCATTCGGGTTCTACTATCCGGACGACCTCGATGCGCTGGAGCGCGCGGGTGCGGAACTGGTACCGTTCAGCACACTGCAGGACCAGGCCCTGCCGCAGGTCGACGGCCTGTTCATCGGTGGCGGGTTCCCGGAAAGCTGCATGCAGGCCCTGCAGGACAACCGCGCATTGCGTGCGGATATTCATGCCGCCCTCAGCGCCGGTCTGCCGGCCTATGCCGAGTGCGGCGGGCTGATGTACCTGTCGCGACGCCTGACCTGGCAGGACCGGACCTGCGAAATGGTCGGCGTGATACCCGGTGACGTGGTCATGCACGACAAGCCGCAGGGCCGTGGCTACGTCCAGTTGCGCGAGACTGCGCAGGCGCCCTGGCCCGGCCCGACCCCCGACACGGTCATTGCCGCGCACGAATTCCACTACTCCAGCCTGGACGGGCTGCAGGGAGAACCTGTCTACGCCTACGACGTCCTGCGGGGTGCCGGGATCGACGGCCGGCATGACGGTCTGGTGGTCCATAACCTGCTGGCCTGCTACAGCCACATGCGCGATACCGCACGCCATCACTGGGCGCAGCGCTTCGTGACATTCGTGCGGCGCTGCCGGGCCTCCGGCAAGCACCGGAAGAATGTATAATACGTACCCGTCAATCAAGGAGTTACCATGATCATCATCACCCCGGCCGCCGCCGCGCAGATCACCGCCTCCGCCAGGCAGGGCGACATGGAGGAAATGCCCATGCGCGTTGCCGCGCGCCGTCAGACCGATGGCAGCATCCACTACGCCATGGGATTCGACGACAACGAACAGGAGGGCGACATTCATGTCCAGAGCGCCGGCATCGATGTCGTGGTCGCCATGGCCAGCAAGCCTCTGGTCGAGGGGATGACGATCGATTACGTGGAAATCGAGCCGGATTCCTTCCAGTTCATCTTTCTCAATCCGAACGATGCGAATTACGTTCCACCGAACAAGGCTACGTAACTGGACAAGCCGGCTCCGTATCGATACCGACACGCATGAACAATCCGGCCAGCCATCACAACCGGCAGGACCCCGCCCTGCGTAACAGCCTGTACCTGCGCCTGGGCGCGCTGGCTTCCATGCTGGCCATCAGCGTCCTGCTGTTTGCCAGTGACCAGGCCGCCACCTTCAACCGGGAAGCACGCCTGTTGCTCGCGGTCGTGCTGCTCGGCTCCGGGTTTCTGCTGCTGCTTTCCGTACTCTGGCAGGTGCACCATCAGTTGCTGCAGCCCATGGACCGGATCCGGCAATGGGCGGCACGCATCCGCAGTAATGCCACGCCGGAACCACTGGCGACGACTGACAATTCTTCTGCCAGCAACGACCTGGTGCAGGACCTGAACAGCATCAGCCGGCGTCTGCTCGGACGTGGCGCCGGTGCGGCCTTCAGCGGAGAAGATGGGCCGGGCCTGGAGGATGAAGCACTGAAGATCCTCTACGACGTCGTCTCCAGCATCAACACCGCGCACAGCCTGGATGACCTGCTGACCCGGTTCCTGTACACGTTCAAGCGCATCACCCGGGCACAGGGTGCGGCAATCTGGCTGGAACTATACCGCCAGGAACCGGAACTCTGCGCCAGCAGCGGTATCGACGAGGACCTGCTGCTGCCGGAACGGTATGACGTCAGGCGCTGTCTCTACGAACGTGCAGCCACCGAGGGCAAGATCTGGGTCGAAACCACACTGGACAAGTGCGAAAAGATCGCCGGCAGACGCTTTTTCGAGAAAGACGGTATCGGGCTGGTATCCGTGCCCATGCGCTACCGGGGCATGATGATCGGTGTCATCAACCTGTTCCTGGACAGTACCGTCATCGCGCGTATCGAATCGTTCAGGCCCCTGCTCTCCAGCATTGCCCATCATCTCAGCATCGCGATCGAGCGCTTTCACATCGAGGAAGGGAACCGCGACCACCTGATCAAGGAGGAACGCACGCGGATCGCACACGAACTGCATGATTCGCTGGCGCAAACCCTGGCCAGCCTGCGCTTCCAGGTGCGCGTGCTGGACGAAACCATGCACCAGGGCGATGAGAGCACGACCTGGCAGCAACTGGAACGGATTGAAAACAGCCTGGACGAGGCCAATACCGAGTTGCGCGGCCTGATCGCCAATTTCCGTGCGCCGATGTATCAGCGCGGTCTGGTACAGGCCATCGAGCAGATTGTCAGCCAGTTCCGCAATGAAACCCGGATCCGGACCTACCTGCAGAAGGACTGTGTGAGCAACCCGTTCCCGAAAGACACCGAGAGCCAGATCCTGCGTATAATACAGGAGGCCCTCTGGAACATCCGCAAGCACAGCCAGGCCAAGAATGTACGCATCCTGCTGCGGATTACCCCGGACGAGCGCTGCCACATCCTGATCGAGGACGACGGCGTGGGTATCAACCGGCAGGTATACGGATCTCCCGGCGAGCACGTAGGACTCACCATCATGCGCGAACGCGCCGCCAAGATCGGTGGTGAACTCCGGGTGGAAAGCGAGCCCGGCGAGGGGACCCGGGTGATACTGGAGATCAAGCACCGGAAACCGGAACAGCTGCGATCATGAGTCTGAACATCCTGCTGGTCGATGACCACACTCTGTTCCGGGAGGGCCTGGAAGGACTCCTGAGCAGGCGCAACATCAATATCCTGGCCGCCGTCGGCAGCGGACAGGAAGGACTCCGGCTGGCCGCGGAGCTGAAACCGGACGTGGTGCTGCTCGACATGCGGATGCCGGAAATGGACGGCATCGACGTGCTGCGCCAGCTGCGCAAAAGCGGTTTCAGAAACCCGGTGGCGATGCTGACGACCAGCAGCGATGAACGGGACCTGGTCGAATCCCTGCGCAGCGGTGCCCAGGGCTACCTGCTGAAAGACATGGAACCCGACCAGCTGGTGGTGGCCTTGCGTGACATCGTGGCCGGCAAGACCGTGGTTGCCCCGGATCTGGCACACGTGCTGGCGCGCGTGGTGCAGGGCGACAGCATCAACCCGTCCCAGGAAAGCCCGTTTGCCAAGCTGACGCCCCGTGAAATCGAGATTCTCGCCCTGCTTGCGGAGGGCCAGAGCAACAAGGTCATTGCACGCAATCTGGGGATTTCCGACGGTACCGTCAAGCTGCACGTCAAATCCATCCTGCGTAAACTCGGCGTGCATTCCCGCGTCGAGGCCGCAGTCATCGCGGTGGAACAGGGCATGCGCAGCACCCGCCAGGACAGCGAGCCCGGCAACGGCGGCGGTGCGGCGTGAAGCGGTTTTCCGACCTGGTCGCCATATCCCTGTCCGGCATCACGGAACTGTTCCCCTGGGATGTCAGTGACATGCTGAACGGTCCGACACCGCCGCTGATCCTCGACATCCGCGAACCGGCCGAGTTCGATGCCATGCACATCGCGGGCTCGCTGCACGTGCCGCGCGGGGTGCTCGAATCGGCCTGTGAATACGATTACGAAGAGACCGTACGGGACCTGGTCGAATCCCGCAACCGCGACGTGGTCGTGGTGTGTCGTTCCGGGAACCGCAGTGCACTGGCCGCCAGCACCCTGCAGGAGCTCGGCTACCGCCGGGTCTACTCGATGAAAACCGGCCTGCGTGGCTGGAATGACTACGAGCTACCGCTGGTCAACCGGCAGGGACGGCAGGTGCCGGTGGAACAGGCCGATGATTTCTTCACCACCAGGCTGCGTTCAGACCAGCGTCGCCCGCTCGCCAGGGACAGGACCGGCTGAATCAGACGTAATGCTTGCGATCACGGCGGCGGCGTCCCGCCTGCTGGATGACGACCCCTTCGATCGCCTGCAGATCGGACAGCACGATCACCTCGTGACCTTCCTGCAGGGCCTTCAGGTAGTAGCAGCCCTCCCCGTATACCAGCTGGCGAAACACGTAGGCATCCTCATGCCTGGCCATGACGAATGATCCGTCACTGATTACACCTTCAGGATCGACGATGATGATGCAGCCGTCCCGAAACTCGGGCAGCATGCTGTCCCCGATGACACGCAACGCGAAGGGCTCCCGCCCGCAACTGTGTTCCTGCATTCTGGCACCCCGTGCAATCTGGTCATGGATTTATAACCCGTAACAACGGGTTACACAACCATTCTCATACATTGCGCAGGGTTTTCCCAGGCGGCAGGGTCAGGCCCGGAAATAGTCCCGGTACCAGCGGACGAAATTCGCGACCCCTTGTTCCACCGAGGTGTCCGGCTTGTAGTCCAGGTCGCGCACCAGGTTCTCGACGTTGGCGTAGGTATCCGGGACGTCACCCGGCTGCAGCGGCAACAGGTTCTTTTCCGCCGTTTTGCCGAGGCACTCTTCCAGTACCTCGATGTAACGCATCAGCTCAATCGGCTGGTTGTTGCCCATGTTATACAGGCGGTACGGTGCCGTGCTGGTAGCCGAGTCAGGATGATCGCCGGACCAGTCCTGGTCCGGCTCCGCCACGTGATCAAGCACCCTGACGACACCCTCGACGATATCGTCAACGTAGGTAAAGTCGCGGCGATGCCGTCCATAGTTAAACACGTCGATCGGCTTGCCGGCGAGGATGTTGCGGGTAAACAGGAACAGCGCCATATCCGGCCTGCCCCAGGGGCCGTACACGGTGAAAAAGCGCAACCCCGTGGTGGGAAGACGGTACAGATGGCTGTAGGTATGCGCCATCAGTTCGTTCGCCTTTTTGCTGGCGGCATACAGGCTGACCGGGTGGTCGACGTTGTCATGCACGGAGAACGGCATACTGGTATTGGCCCCGTACACGGAACTGCTGGAGGCATACACGAGGTGTTCAATACCGTTATGCCGGCAGCCCTCGAGGATATTGGTGAAACCGACCAGATTGGTATCCACGTAGGCGTACGGGTTCTCCAGCGAATAGCGCACACCCGCCTGGGCGGCCAGGTTTACGACCCGTTGCGGCCGGTGCTTGCGGAACACCTGCTCCATGGCGGACCGGTCCTCGATGCCGGCATGGACATCCGTGTAGGCCGTGTGATCAAGCGTCCTGGCCAGGCGAGCGTGCTTGAGATGGACATCGTAGTAATCATTCAGATTGTCGACCCCGATAACTTCGTCACCACGTTCCAGCAGTCGTAATGACAGCGCCGAACCGATAAATCCGGCGGAACCCGTAACCAGTATTTTCATTATTCACACTACCCCGGTTGGAAATCCTGATACGAATAACCCGAGTTACAGCCGTCCGTCCACTTCGTCGGGCGGTAGCAGGTACTTGACGTCGTAGATTACACCAGCCGGTTTGCAATACGCGCGCAGGCCGGCAACGCCCAGCTCGGCGAACTGGCGGTGCGCAACGGTCACGACGACGGCATCGTATACCGCCATCCCGGGCTGTTCGGTCAATGTGATCCCGTATTCCTCCAGCGCATCCTGCGGGTCGATCCAGGGATCATGCACATCCACCTGCACACCGTATCCGCGCAGTTCCTGAATCACATCGATCACGCGTGAATTGCGCAGGTCCGGGCAGTTTTCCTTGAAGGCAAGCCCCATGATCAGCACGCGGGAACCGTGTACCTGGATCTTCCCGCGCATCATCAGCTTGATGACCTGCTCGGCCACGTAACCGCCCATCCTGTCGTTGATACGCCGGCCTGCCAGTATCACTTCCGGGTGGTAACCGATTTCCTGGGCCTTGTGGGTCAGGTAGTAGGGGTCCACACCGATGCAATGCCCTCCCACGAGACCGGGCCGGAATGGCAGGAAATTCCACTTGGTCCCGGCCGCCAGCAGTACCTCCTCGGTACTGATACCGAGGCGCTGGAAGATCAGGGCCAGCTCGTTGATCAGGGCGATATTCAGGTCACGCTGGGTGTTCTCGATGACCTTGGCGGCCTCTGCCACCTTGATGCTGCTGGCGCGATGGGTGCCAACAGTGATGATGCTCTTATACAGTGCATCGACGTAGTCGGCAACTTCCGGGGTCGAGCCGGAGGTCACCTTGAGGATGTTGGTAACTCGGTGCTGGTGGTCTCCGGGATTGATCCGCTCGGGGCTGTAGCCCGCGAAGAAATCACGGTTGAACACCAGGCCGGAAGCGGCTTCCAGTTCCGGAACGCAGATTTCCTCGGTTGCGCCCGGGTAGACGGTGGACTCGTAGATGACCACGTCCCCCTTGCCCAGCAGTTTTCCCACCGCCCGGCTGGCCTTCTGCAACAGCGTCAGGTCGGGCCGCTTGTAGGCGTCGATCGGTGTCGGAACGGTCACGACATAGGTGTTGCAGCCGGTCAGGTCCTCGGCACTGCTGGTAAAAGTCAGCTGCCCGGCAGACGTGATTTCCTCGCTGCTGGCCTCCAGCGTGGAATCCTTCCCGGCCCGCAGTTCGTCGATGCGGTGCTGCTTGACGTCGAATCCCCGCGTCGGGTAGCGCTTGCCGAATTCGATGGCCAGCGGCAACCCGACATAACCCAGACCGATCACTCCGATGATCGCCTTCTCCGGTGAGTGCATGTACGTAGTTCCTGTATGCATGTAGGTGGTCCCTGTACTTTAGGTATCTTCCGTTTTCGGCCTCAAGCACAGATCCTGAAAGTCCGGCATTCTAGCAGAGGCTGGGAAACGTGGATAATGAACCTGCCTCCCTGCCGGCCCTGTCGGTCTGACGACCGAAATTGACCCGCCGCCGGGGAACTCGTAAGATTCGCTGCAGCATCATGGGCGATTAGCTCAGCGGGAGAGCACTGCCTTCACACGGCAGGGGTCACTGGTTC
>CAYUFA010000085.1:0-10158 GCA_964443845.1 uncultured Ectothiorhodospiraceae bacterium | reverse complement strand
GCGGCGGTCTGGCTGTTCGGTTCCGGTCTGCCGGGAGTGCCTGGCACGGCACGGCGCAGCGTCGTGGCAAGCACGCTGATGTGAGTATTGTAACTCGAATACAGAGACCTCCATTATGAACATCAAAAAATCGCTGTTATCCCTGGCCGTGGCCACGGTGCTCGGTACGACCTCGATGCAGTCCGGTGCCACGATCTACTACGCGGATTTTTCCGGGTTGATGACCTTCCTGGGTCCATCGGGTAATCCTATTATAAATACCAGCTATCCTTACTACGGAGATCCGACCTGGGGGTATGGCTTGCGTACCCCGATCAGCGGCAGCCTGGTGCTGGATGATGTCAGTGGCACCGGTTCGGCCTCGATCGATTACTTTGATTTCTTTTCCAGCGGGACGCCGGTATTTCATGACATCGTCCTGCACGCGACCGGTGATGGCGCGGGAGGCCCTGGAACGTTGATCATTTTTTCCTCGCTCCTGGATTACAAGGGCAACAACAACATGGCAATGGAACTGGTCTGGGATGCCGCCGGACTGTACGGTGCTGCCCCCTACAGTGCAGGACAGGTGATTTCCGGTGTCGGTGCGCTGCCGGCCTCTGACGGCATACTCTCGGGCAACTACCCGATTGGCCCGGTGCCGCTGGCGACGACGACTTATGATACCGATGGCAGCGTGATCACGGGGAATGACGGCATCGGCGGATCGCCCTACGATAACGGGCCGTTCCCGGGTTTCAGCACCAATTTCGATCTGACCTCGATCACGATCACGGCCGTCGTGCCCCAGGTACCCGTCCCCGCAGCGGCCTGGTTGTTCGGTTCCGGTTTGCTGGGTCTGCTCGGAGTGGCGCAGCGCCGCAAATCACGCTAGCCGGTCATTACCAGGGAAGGGCGCTGCCTGTTGTCGATTTGCCGCGGCCGGAGCCCGCAAGCCCGTCCTTCCGGAAAAACCGGGTAATTCGTTGCGCTTGCCGCTGAGTCCTCGCGCCGTGCCGCGCTCGGTGGTTCAAGTCCACCCGGAGCCATCTTTAAAAAATCAAGCTGTTGTAATGGCTGCTGCACAGTCAGACTCTGAGCAGTATCAGATTTACGGGATTTTACGGGTCTTTTATTCGCTCACACTGCGTAAGGCACCAATGAGAATAGAAGCCCCCCGCCAGTCAACCTGTGATTTGCGCATCACCAGGGAACTACTCCGCCCATGCCATCACCTGCATCGAACCCGGCCTGAATCACGCATCATCTGCGAAAATCCGTACGCGGTATCGCCTTCACCTTGCTTAACCTGGCGATTGGAAAATCCCGGGTCTGTGTTGTAGCCTGGTATAAGCGGGTTCTCTCTCACCCGGAAGGCGAGCGCAGCGCCGTTCCAGCCCCCGGCGCGACCGTAAGAACACGGACACCCACCACCGCTGATACACGGGGAATCCGATGATGCGGTTCGCACTGACAGCACGTTTCTTATATAGTTTCTGCATGAACGGTCGGATGGCGGACGCCGGGTTGCAGCCCCGGGAGGTGTGGCGAAGCCACCAGGATACACATCGCCTGGAGCAGACGACTCCCCGGATCGGGCCTTGCACGCGCGACGATCGCTAGAACCGTCTGCCGTGCGCCGGGCTTCGAACGACCCGGGGAAATGCATCCGGCAACGTGCGCCCGTTCTGCTGTCGCTGGCGGTCGGTGTAATGCTGTGCCTGACCATGGCGCGAGCCGAACCGGTCTGCCCGGGCCAGTGGTCGCGGCTGGTGGTCTACGCCGGATCGTACGACGCGGATCGACTGCTCCACGACCCGGCGGTAGCGGCGGCCCTGACGGCCTTGCTGGGTTCCGAACTGCCGCATCTGCGCCGCAATCTGGATGTGCGCGGTGCGGTGGATCTGCGTTCCTGCGAACTCGTCATCGCAGGCAACGCCCCGCATGCCGGCGGTGAGGAAAACGCTATCCTGAGCATCAACCTCTACCGGGGCACCCTGGCGGCCGCCATCCTGAGCGGTGGTCAAATCACGATTTACCGGGAATCCGGAGACTATGCCTCGTTGCCGATCGGCATCAAGGACTGGGTGGCGGTTGCAGCGGCCGGGTTTGAGTATCGGCTCAAGCCACCGCCAAACGCGGTGCTGGCACCCTCGCAAGGCACCCGACTCCTGCAGAAGCGGTGACGCGCTGACCGGGCGCACGGTAGTGCGCAAGTACCTTTGAGGCGCGTGCCGGATTGATGGCGGGCTTGCCTCTCGTGTGTGCCGCGACCGCTGAGCCGAGAATGCCATCGTACCCTGAGATTTCCTGCCTGCGTATGCAAATGAATACCAGCCAATGCCAACGGTTCACAGAGTGATTCCCGGATGTTGCCTGTTGTTAGCTGTCTGCAGGGAAATCGATGCTTGTCACATCATGCCGGTACCGCATGTGGCATCAGGAAGCCGGATCGTGGTTAATCTGTGGAAGCACCATTGTGATGAACCGGGTGGTAGCAGCAGCGCCGTCGGCAAGCTCGTCATTCGTCTGCCGGATCATGCTTGAAAATAGTATCCAGTTGCCGGGTCCGCTCTTCTGTCAGCCGGGTCAGACAATGCATTTCGTAAATACTTGCATGTGACCCCGGGTAATGATTCAGGTAAACGATTTTGCAGGTGTCATCACGATACTTTTCCCAGGCGGTCATTGAGCTGGCGAGATATTTTCGTTGTTGTTCGTCCAGTTCGTACAGCAGTTTGTCCGGGTCGTTATCAGGAGGTAATCCATCGAGAGAACGTTTGAGTTCGTTGAGTTTGCTTTCAAGTTCTCGTTGTGCGATCCGGTATTGTTGCCGGGCACATGCCTTCATTTGCGATGTGAATGGCCCCTGCGGGTGCTGGATGCAGGGATCACCGTTCATGGCTGTCCCCGGTAGTGCTTCGAAGGAACCGGAGTCGGCCGCCAGCGTGTATTTATTGTCACTGCCCGGCCGTCGCTCCAGGTAGGCGCGAGCACGGTCACCCCGCTTCAGGATCCAGAGTACCGGCCTGAATCCTGTGCCGGGCATTCTGGTGCGTTGAAGCTCGGCATTATACCGACGATTATCTGCCGTGATATCCGTGTACTCGATGATGATCCTGTCGCCAATCCCTGTCTGCTGTGCTGAACGGATCACCTGGAGTACCGTGGCATGCGCAATGTAAAGGTCACCATCCCTTTCCGTACGGTCAACATGAATGTCGAAAACTTCGGGTGCCTGCCGCCTGTACCTGTCGATCTGTCCCTGGTGCTCCCTGTCTGCCTGTTCCCGAACCTCCGGAGCCAGCACGGCCAGGGCGCCTGCACAGACCATGAGAAGTGTCAGCCCAAGGGCTGAAAGTAGGCGGGCTTTACAGCGTCCGGTTCTGACATCATCTGCTCGCATTTCCTGGACTATACTCCTGTCTGGTATCGACTCTAGCGGATAAAGGCGGCAAAACAGCATGGCAGTCATCAGCAGAGGTATTTCTGCCTGCCTGACGGCTACCCTGTTGCTTTGCAACATTTCAGGAACGCTGGCGGGCAGTCCGGCTCCGACGCGTGACCATGCGGTAAAATCCGGTGACGGGCGTTATGTGTTCGTCATGCTGGCGCCGGCAAACAGTTCTTGCCGGATATAACGCGAAACACGTACCGTCTGCCGGCGTTCCACTGGTGATTCGTGAAAGGCCATTCGTGCCGCTGTTCTCTCCAGGGTGGCATGAGGGTGCAAGACGCAGCCTCGATGCTCACCAGGCAAAACGCAATCATGGCTCCCCTGATTGTCCGGGGAACGGCATTGCTTTTTCAGGTGGATGCATTTCGGAGCCCTGCATTGAATCTTCAGGTGGTTGCTTTTCGGGACCCTGTGTTGAATCTTCAGTTGGATGAATTCCAAACCGCCAGAAACGCAAGCCGGCGATATCCAGCTGATTATTGTCCTTGCAGGTATAGATGTGGCGCCCGGTCGGGGCATACGGGCCGCGCTGACCCTTGTTCACTGTCGTTCTGGGCTGGTGGAGTGGTGGGGGCAACCCCAGGCTCTCCGCAACAGGATATCCCGGATTCGGCTTCGTCCGGGTGACGTCCTTCCTGGTCCACCGGATCGTCATGGCCCTGTCTTTTCCTGCGGCGCCACGCAGGCGCTCGCGAATCCGCTGACCGACGTCTGTGCCAATGCCCTCCGGGATAATGATGTCCAGCTTCCTTCCCCCGGGAAGAAGTTCAAACGGGCCCACATGCTCCCACTTTCCGGTCGTGGTGCCGTTATACGTAGAATTTATTATCTCGCTCGTGAAGGCCGTGAAATCGTAATAATCCACCTTCGCAACGCCGTTGCGGTATAACCAGAGATCCATGGCGCCACCAATATGTGTCTGAACCGCTCTGCTTTGAACCACCTTGTTCGTATGATCAATATCCAGGCGCCAGGCGCCGACCGGACACTCGCCGCATGCCTCTTCGAACGGAACCTCGGAACCGGGCCCCTCGAATACCAGTCTGGAGTCGGAAACCGTATCGTCATTTCCGTACACGGTGGACAGGAAAACGTAATCCTTCTTGTCGTCGCAGCCGCCCGTCAACAGGGCGCTTCCGGATAATGTCCGCCATGCATCAGCTCCCGATTCATGGCGAAGCCGGTAGGATGTGGTGCGGTCCGCGCCATTGTCACCTGCATTTACCAGCCGCACCCTGACCTGTTTGCCTTTCTCCACGGTGGCGATCACCGGCGCGAACCGGAACGGTGCGATATCGAGCGGAATCTCGGTACCGGGTGATGCCGTCACCGGCGTCGGGATACGCATGAAGCCAGTGACCTCTCCCGCGCACGGGATGTCGCCGTCTGTGTAGGCTTTGGCGAATTCGTGAAACTTCGCAGCGATATCGGGTTGCGCGGCAAGTGCGTCATATTGCGCCTGAAACCCCGGGTTGGTTGCCATGCCCCCCATGAAATCGGCCAACGCGGAAAGATCGAAGCCGTGACTGTTCCTGAGGTGCATGTAAAACGTGACGACCGAATAAGGAAAATCCTGAAGGTTGATGCGCTCTTCCGGCTTGTAGGCCCTGGCGTGTCTGGCGGTTTCGTCGGCGCAGGGATACACCATGTCGGCAGCGAAATCCGCCGTCGCTTCCGTCCACCAGCCGTCCTCTTTCTCGTCAGCCGAGCCATTATTCTGTGCGGGATAATAGATTTGCTGGTAGCAGTGGAAGATTTCGTGAGCGATTGTAGATTGCAGGTCTCGTGGGGCAGCCGTACGTGTGCCGCCTTCTTCCAGGTTATTTAACAGGGCGTTAATGTAGAGTGAGACCCAACAGCCCCTGTAGCTCGAACCATTTGCTTCGGCCATGGTATTCCAGTCAAAGCTGTCGATGTCCGGGTCTTCACTGGTTTCAGGACTTTCGCGGACAACAGGGACATTCTGCAGCAACGCAATATTGATATCGAACGGTTCGAAGCGGGGCCGGAATGTCCGCAGTGTTTCCCCTACCGCCTCCGCTACCAGTGCTGCAGTGTCGCGTGGCGCATCGGGATGGGGATGCACGTCGAATCCGACGGGCAGATAAATCCTTATGTCGACGCCGAATTCGCCGGACAGGCTGGAACTGGCCGGTTCGTAAAGCTCGCACGGGGTTTCCGTGGTGACCGAACCGTCCATCGTCGTCCAGTCGCCCCAGTACCTTAATTGCGCCCGGCTCTTCTCATTGGCGCCCCACAACCGGTAACAATCCAGGACCTCGGCCTCGGCAGACGCGGCACCCAGTACGCCGATGATTAACGCCAGGATCCAGCCAATGATGACTAATTGACGGTAGATAACGGCGCGGGCACATGAGTGCCGCCGTGGAACGGTCTTTCGATGGCAGTACGCGGTGCTGTTTGCAATATATTTCACGTTTCCAGCGTGCTGTCTCCGGCTCATCCTGATTGTAGGACATGCAAGACGTGAATGCGAAGGCCAGTGCGTCGTTGTTCCGAAGAGGGTGCGGAATGACTGGTTTGTAAAGTCCATCAGATCAGTTGGTATTCTCCGGACAGATTACGGCAACCTCCCGCCGTGACACCCTGTTTACCGGCTGCTCCAGTGAACTATATGCCTTTGTCGCAGCAGGAAAGGATCCGGTTCAATGGTACTTGCCACTATCCCGTTCATTCAGGCATTCACCGGAAGGATTGAAGCCGGCGCGGAAAGGGTACGACTCAATGGGTGAGCGCGACAGATGAATATTCCCGGAGGCAGGAGCAATGAACAGGACAATTCTGACCAGCACGATATGCGCCTTGATCCTGGTGATTTCCCCGTTGCAATCACAGGCAGCCGCTCCCGCAGCAGGCCATCAGGGACAAGTCATGCATTACCGGCAATTGCGGGAGCGGGTTTCCTGGCAAGGATACAGAGATCCCTGCTGCCGGGTCCGCCTGACGGCAATCACGGACGCAGAGGTCAACAAATGGCCGGGCGGGGGAAAAGCAAGCCGGATACAGGAGAATTACATCCGGGATCGGATATCCGGGCCGGGCAACGAATTGAAAGCAGGCACGGCATGCAAATGCAACTTCCTGGCCGGTATCCGGCTGGTGTGCTGCATCCCTCTGGTACTCGCGGACAGGCCGGTCCCGGCGCATGACTACCGGGTCGAAACGGAAGATGGCCGTTATGTGTTTGTCATGCTGGCACCTCGTGATCGGCCAGCACGATGCGATCCGCAGCTGAGAAAACGGCACCGCCAGGCCGGTATGCACCGTAATGACGTCTCAAGTGCGCCGCTGCGGGCGGCAGGCTGGTACCAGCGGAGAGTGTGTAATAATCGCCATCATCCGCACTGGTGCTGAAATGTGCCGGGCAACAGCAGTAACCGGAACATGGTAAGGCAGGGAACTGATGAAGGTAGCAGCCAGTGCGGGATACCGGCACTCTGTGCGGACAACACCTGGCCTGAAATCCGGATGGGGGATGAGAAGATGAACGGACGAAAACATGCAAACACTGCATGGCCAGGTTGCGCGTTCATTCTGGTTTGCCTGGCTGCTATGGCGGGATATGCCCAGGCAGGAAAAAATGCAGGTGATCTGTCGGCTGCGCATGCACTGCTGGAGAAGAACGGGATCAGTATCCGGGATAAATACAGGATATCCCGGTTCGTGCCCTACAGTAACGGTGGCGGCATGATATGGGTTGACCCGATTTACAGGGGGGTGCCTGTTTTCCAGCATGAAAGGGCTTTTCATTTCAACAAGGGCGGTACCGTAAAGAGGGACCGAAGGGGAAATATCCTTATCGGAGGTGCTGAGCCGCTGGATGTTGCAAATATGGATATTGATGTTACCCCGCAGATCAGTGAACAGGAGGCAAAGCAAATCTTCAGTAAACGTGCTGAAACCATCCGCCTCCCGCATATGACCGGGGACCCGGCGAAGGCTGCTTTGATCAAGGGACCCGAATGTGCCGCCGAACCCGGGACACTGCAAGCCGAGCTGGGGATTTTCGATCTTGACGCTACTGGCCGTTATCAGGCGGGTTTCAGGGGTGTGCTTGCCTGGAGAGTTGCCTGTAATAAAGGATCCCCGCATGCATTTATCGGTGCCCGAAACGGATCGGTCCTGTATTTCGACTCCGGAATCCGGTCCTGAATCCAGGTTTCACACAACGCATGAATTCAATGCCGTACCCTTCGCGATCCGGTATTCCATCGTCCATGCCGTTTCCGGGTTCTGTGCACTAAGCCCGTGCAACGCACTATTATCAGTCCTCGGTGAATGGTTCGGAGCCAGGCTCCGGGTCAGCATATCGCAGTGTAAAATCGCCAATAAATAAATGTGATAAGCAATCCTGATTGCAGAGCGACTGTGTTTTTTACATGATTGGTGGCTGTGAACCATGTACAGAACCGACCGACCCACGCAGGATGGTTGCAGACAACAGGGCCACTGAATCAGTGCCGCCATTACCCGCCATCCAGGTGTGGAGACATAAACTATACTGATGAAGCAGGGCGTACAGGGAGGAGCCATGAAAACAATTCTTTCGAAGTTGTTGACGCGTATTGCGAGTGTATGTGTCGTGATCACGACCATGTCCATCGTAACGGGCCAGGCTACCGTGCAGGCCGCTGATGTGAAGGGAGCGAAGGACCATCCGATGATTTCGCGCTACGATGGCTCCGAAATCATCAATTACAAGCAGGATACCTTCAATGATTACGCGCTTTTCACGAAGAAGGCTGGAGCCAGTGGCGGCCTGGAAAACAACAAGGACTCCACGATTCCGCTTGAAGGACGCGTCACCTGGATTACATACCGGAATCCAGCGGATCGGACCACGCTGGAAGTCTTCAGAAATTATGAAGATGCCCTGTCAGATGCGGGTTTCGAGGTGCTGTTCAAGTGCAAGAACGCGGAATGCGGCGGGCGTAATTTCAGTCACTCCATGACCGATCGTGCAGGAAGCTATACCAGTATCGGCGAATCCTACAATGACATGCGCTACCTGGCAGCGAAGCTGCCCAGGGAGGAAGGCGACGTTTACGTGGCTTTGTATGTGGCCTATGCGGATGTGGGCGGAGGCCCGGACTTCAAGCGTGTACTCACTCAGCTACAGGTCATCGAGGCCGAGGCCATGCAGGAGAACATGGTCGTGGTGGATGCCGATGCCATGGCGAAAGGGATAGGCGAGGAAGGCCGGATCGCGTTGTATGGCATTCTGTTTGATTATGACTCGGCGAAAATCAAGCCAGAATCCAGGCCCACGCTGGAGCAGATTGCCGCACTGTTGAACAACAATCCGGAACTGGAGCTGGTTATCGTCGGCCATACCGACAACCAGGGTGGTCTCGAGTACAACATGGACCTGTCCAAACGCCGTGCAACGGCGGTCAGGGCAGCACTGGTCAGGGATTACGGGATTGCCGGAAAACGCCTCAGCGCCTGGGGGGTCGGCTACCTGTCGCCGGTGGCCTCCAACCGGAGCGATGCCGGACGGGCCAAGAACCGGCGGGTCGAACTGGTTGAGAAATAGGGCTTGAACCCGGCCAGTTGTGACGGAAGGATTCCGGGTACAGTATACCTGTTTGCCCGGTCTGCCCGGAGAATTCCAGTTGTTGCGTGTTGCGCAACAAGGCGCTGTATTCACGTTGTGATACGGAGCATTCGCCACAAGGGTCTGCGCCGCTTTTATGAAGCCGGCCGCACTGCGGGAATACGGTCCGTGCACGCAGGCAGGCTTCGTCTTCAGCTCGCCGCGCTGGATACCACGTACGCCGTCCAGGACAGGGCATCCCGGGGTTCATGCTGCATCCGCTGAAAGGCAAGCTGAAGGGACGCTGGGCCATTTGGGTGAGTTGCGACTGGCGCCTGACCCTTGAATTCAAGGCGGGTGATGTCTGCTTGCCTGATTATGAGGACTACCACTGATGAGCATGCATAATCCTCCACATCCCGGGGAGCTCGTTCGCGAGGTGTATCTGACACCTTATGGCCTGAGTGTCCGTTCGCTGGCCGAGAGCCTGGGTGTTTCGGCGTCCACCGTGACGCGCATTGTCAATGGCTACAGCGGGATCAGCCCGGAGATGGCGCTGCGCCTGTCCAAGGCGCTCGGGCGTTCCGCGGAGGGCTGGCTTGCCATGCAGCACAAGTACGACCTGTGGCAGGCCAGGCAGACCACGGATCTTTCGGGTGTTACCCAAATCGAGTTTGCCGCCTGACGGTCCGGGAGAATCGACGCGATAGCCTCGATGGACTGGACCAGAAGCTGGCGGCAGGCACGATCCTGCTGTGCATTTCAAGACCGGCCAGTTCGAGAATCCGCAGGAACTGAGTTCGGGACTTTTACGGGACACGGTCCTGCGCGGTTATGCAGCGTTGTGTCATCGAGGCAACGGATGCCCTGTTTATTTACAACCAAGACAACGGAATACAAGCCAGGCAGGTTCCTCATAATGCTGGGGTCGGTGGTTCCAGTCCACCCGCAGCCACAAATTAGTAATAAATACAATGTGTTATTGACATCACCCTGGGCCAGGAGCACAGCAGCCTCTGCTACTTCTGCTCTTCCAGGCATCGCTTCCGTTGATCTCAATCCGGCTCGACAGTATTCGCTGTTGATGCGTTATGTAATCAGCGCCTCCCTGGAAGATAAGTACAAACTCAATTCAGGCGCATTGAGTTTATCCAGGACCTCATTT
>CAYUFA010000084.1:0-10178 GCA_964443845.1 uncultured Ectothiorhodospiraceae bacterium | reverse complement strand
TGGCGCTGCCGATCGGCGGCGCCGACATGCCGGTGGTGATCTCGCTGTTCAACGCGCTCACCGGTCTGGCCGTCGGCTTCGAGGGCTTCGTGCTCAACAACGCCGCCATGATCATTGCCGGCACCGTGGTCGGCTCCGCCGGCACGCTGCTCACCCAGCTGATGGCGAAGGCCATGAACCGTTCCATCGGCAACGTGCTGTTCAGCGCCTTCGGCACGGTGGGAGAAGAAGCCGCCGCGGAAGTCGACGGCAGCATGAAGCCGATCGATGCCACCGATGTCGGCGTGATGATGGCCTACGCCGAGCGCGTGGTTATCGTGCCCGGCTACGGCATGGCGGTGGCCCAGGCCCAGCACAAGATCCACGAGCTGACCGAGCTGTTGCAGGGCCGTGGCGTGGACGTGAAGTTCGCCATCCACCCGGTGGCCGGACGCATGCCGGGGCACATGAACGTGCTGCTGGCCGAGGCCAATGTACCCTATGACCTGCTCTACGACCTCGACGAGATCAACCCGGCCTTCGCCAAGACCGACGTGGCGCTGGTCATCGGCGCCAACGACGTGGTCAACCCGATGGCCCGCAACAACCCGGACAGCCCGATCTACGGCATGCCGATCCTCAACGTCGACCAGGCGCAGAACGTCATCGTCATCAAGCGCGGCCAGGGCAAGGGGTTCTCCGGCGTGGAGAACGCCCTGTTCTTCGCCGACAACACGCGCATGCTCTACGGCGATGGCCAGGCCATGGTGGGTGAACTGATCCAGGCGGTGAAGGCGGTGGAATGACACCGGGCTCGCGTCCCGTTGTACGGCGCACCCGGTACCTTCAACCGTCCCGCCCTGCCGGGCGCAGTTCCCACAGTCTGCCGAGGCCCGGCAGTGGCTGGCGCGTCAGACCCCGCGCCCGAAGCTGTGCCTCGCTCCACGGCATGTTGAGCACGAAATAGCGGTCGTAGCCGGGCGGCAGCGCGGGCAGTTGCGCGTCCGGCAGCAGCAGGAACCGCACCCGGTCCGAGAGCAGGTAGCTGAGCGACAGCAGCTCACCAGGATTGACCTCGCCCATGGTACTGATCAGCAGGGGGTGGCGTGCCGAGTCGATGCGCGCGGCGACGGCCGCGTTGTTCGCGCTGAACGACTTGTTCCACCACGTGGTTGCGTTGATGATCCGCAGCTGCGAAACGACACCGCCGGCCAGCACCAGCAGCAACACCGCTGCCGCAAGCCGACCGCGCCGGCTGCGCAGGGAACCCTGCGTGGCGAGCCACCAGGCGATGCACAGCTGCAGCACCAGCAGGGCCGGCAGCAGGTAGCGCGTCTCCAGGGAACGGCGTCCGCCACCCACCAGGTCGGGCACGATGACGACGCCGGCCGTGATCACGATCAGCAGCAGCGGTAACAGCCAGCTCGCTGCCGGCGTGCGGCGCGGCAACTGCAGCAAGGCGCCGGCGGCAAGGACGGCACTGACCGGCACGAGCCAGCCACTGCCGGGAAAGTCGAACAGCAGGCGGTTGATGCTGAGCAGCCAGCTGGCGGCGAGCGTGGACAGCGCGGCCGGCCGGTGCATCCAGCTCGTCACCCGGGCGACATCCGGCAGCGAGGTCAGGAACAGCAGCAGCCAGGGCACGAACGCCAGGGCCGCCACCAGCAGTGACCACAGGAAGCGCCTGAGCGTGCGCGCGGGATGGCGACCGTACAGCACGGCCACGTAGCCGGCGTGGCAGAGGATCGCGCAGCCGAACAGGATATGCGCATACAGACCGAGCGCCAGGGTGACGGTATACAGCAGAAACGCCATGCGGGTACCCGTGCGCAGCGCGCGCAGCAGCGCAGCCCCGGACAGCAGCAGGAGCAGACACCACAGCGCATACTCCCGCGCCTCCTGTGCGTAGAGCAGGTGCAGCGGCGAAGCCGCCACCAGTGCCACCGCGATCCACGGTGTGCGCGCATCCCGGAACAGCTCCCGGCTGAACCAGAACGCGGCCGGCAGCATCAGCGTGGCGAACAGCGCCGACAGGCTGCGCAATGCGATGACCGGGTCGGCAAACAGGCCGGACCAGAGACGTGCCAGCACGAAGTACAACGGCGTGTGCTCGGGACGGCTGGCCAGGGCCCGCAGCGTGGCTGCCATGCCCAGTCCCGGGCTGGCGTGCTGATACGCGCGCAGCTCGTCCAGTCCGTGGACCCGGCCATCGAACATGTGCCGGTAATACTCCGCACCGGTATGACCGAACACACGCAGCGACGTGTAGGTCTCGTCGTGCCAGTAGACCTTGGCACCGAGGTGGACAAAGCACAGCACGGACGCGGACAAGGCCAGCAGCAGCACTCCGACGACCAGCAGGGTGCCGGCGCGGGGTTGCCCGGCACCCCCCGGAGTCGGTGATCCGGTCATGCGCGACCCGCGGGATACATGCGGCGCGCCTGCATGCCGGTATCAGCCGTCGACACCGAGCTTCTCTTCCAGCTGCGCGTCCAGGTGCCGGCCATGCCGGAACTGGCGATACAGGCGGATGCCCAGCAGCCCCGACACCAGGAAGATCGCCACGCCGAGTCCGATCCGGTACAGCGGATCGAGACTGACACCGCTGCCGACCAGCGCAAACACCAGCGTCTGCGGGATATAACCCAGCACCGAAGCCAGCACGAACGGCGTTGCCCGGACACCGCTCACACCGGCGGCGAGGTTGGTGACCAGGTTACTGCCGGCCGGCAGCAGCCGGATCAGCAGGGTCATGTTGAACGTGTTGTCGTGGATGAAGTCCTCGATGTGGCGCACCCGCTCGCGGAACCGGCCGCTCACCAGGTCACGCCCGATCCAGCGCGCATAGAAAAAATTGACCAGGCAACCGGCCGTGGTCGCGATCACCCCCAGCACGGTGCCCCAGCCCACCCCGAACGCGTAACCGGACAGAAAACTGACCGCCTGGCGCGGCATGCCGAGCGCCACTGCCAGCGCTCCCGCAGCGAGGAACAGCAGCTCGCCGTTGATGCCCTTGCCCAGCACTGCATGCTCGACCCAGGTCCGGTCCAGCAGCGAGCGCACGGGCAAGGCCTCGACCAGCCAGGCGATGCCGGTCAGGGTGACGATCAGCAACAGGCCCTTGAGAAAGATCCGGGGATGGATGCGGGACATGGCGGACGTTATTCGAGTTCCTGCACCACCGGGTGACGGACACGCCGCTGCAGCCAGGCCACACCGCACAGGTCGACGATGCCGACCCACAGGCGGTTGTGCAGTCCGTACTTGCTTGCCCCGCGCAGGCGGTACCGGTGCTGCACCTCGACCGAGGTCACCTGACCGCCGGCGCGCAGCACCAGCGCCGGCAGGAAGCGGTGCATGTGATCGAAGTACGGCAACTCGAGAAAGGTGTCGCGCCGGAACAGCTTCAGCCCGCAACCGGTATCCGGCGTGCTGTCCCGGAGCAGACGACTGCGCACCGCGTTGGCCACCCGCGAGGACAGGCGTCTGAGCCAGCTGTCACGCCGGGTCCTGCGCCAGCCGGCTACCAGCCAGAGCGTCGCCGGACAATCCGCCGCCCGGGTCACGTCCAACAGGGCGGGAATGTCGGCCGGGTCGTTCTGGCCGTCCCCGTCCAGCGTGACGATCCAGGCAGCACGCGCCGCCCGGACCCCGGTCCGCACCGCCGTACTCTGACCGCAGCTGCGGGTGTGACGCAGGACGCGCAGGCGCGAATACCGGCCGCGTGCCTCGGCAAGCCGCTGTGGCGTGGCATCGTCGCTGCCATCGTCGATGTACAGCACCTCGTACTCGCAGCGTCCCTCCAGCGCGGCATGAATCTCCGCCAGCAGCGGCAGGATGTTGTCCTGTTCGTTCTTCACCGGGATCACTACGGACAGGTCCATGGGGGCAGTACTCGGCAAGCGGGGGCAGGGTTGGCCAGCGCCAATCCTAAGCCAGGAGTGTGTTCGCCGGCCATGTCATTTTCAGCGACCCGGGTACGCTGGCCCGGCGGCCTGCCGGCGCCCGCTATTTGCCCCGCCACTTCCGGGCAATCCCCAGGACGACCCCGATCGCGCACACGCCGGCCACGGCCCACCATTCCAGGGCCGCCGCCGGTGCCGGCCGGTCCAGGAACTGCCGCAGGGCGACTGCCTCCGCATACAGGGCGCCCTTCCAGCACAGTAGCGCCGCCAACAGGCCGAGGCAGCCCAGGAGAAAGGGAATGACGGGGAATTTTCCGGGCCGGGCCGGCCGCCGGTGCAGCAATGGCATCCTCACCTCGCAGGAATCGGGATCGCGTTGACCGGGGAGTTGCCCGTCTGGCGCGGGCCCCGTCCCGGGTGCCGGCGTGGCGACCTGCACGCCGGCGGACCCCTACGCTAGCGCAGTCCTGTTGCGAAAAGATGACGCGCCGGCGGGCGAACGCGCCCCCCCTCCCGTGCGTGCAGACCGGCGCCGCGAGCACCGGGTCCGAGTGCTATCATCGCCCGCGAGCAGGCAGCCAGGATCGGTGCGACGGAATTCCGTCATCGATGTCCTGCGAGCGCAACGAAAGCGGAGCGGCTGGAACCAAATTGGTGCTTGACAAAGCGATTATTCACAAGCGAAAAGCGGTGCGGCAGAACCGGGCAGCAGATTTAGACGTTAGTATATAAGTAGCTTATTAATCTCTGTATCTTATTGTTTTAAATATCGTTTATTTGGTGGCTAAAAATCTACCAATCTAACGCCGAGGCTGAAAATATAGGCATTTGGTGTGGTTTCACCCAATTAGTCCACAGAGTTATCCACAGTTTTTGTGGATAACCAACCCCACTCAATCAGATGAATGGTTTAGCTCGAAATGATAAGAATTACTCTCAAGCAGTGACGTCATTCTTGACGCAAATCAACCGAGCGGGACCGACCGGGGAAGCATGAAATCTCCGATCCTGCGCGTTGCGGTTGCCACCCCGCTGCATCGCAGCTTCGATTACCTGCCTCCCCGCCACGGCCCGGAAGCCGGCCTGCAACCCGGCCAGCGCATCCGCGTTCCATTCGGCCGGCGCACCACCATCGGCGTGTTGCTGGAAATCGTCGACCGCTCTGCAGTGGCCGCGGACCGGCTGAAGCCGGCCCAGCAGGTGCTCGATGACCGGCCGGTGATCACCCCCGACATACTCGCGCTGGTGACCTGGGCCAGCCGGTATTATCAGTACCCGATCGGAGAGGCCTTCGCCGCGGCCCTGCCCGCGCTGTTGCGGCAAGGCCAGGCCGCCGTCCTGCACCCGGCGCAGCGCCTGCGCCTGACCGTTGCCGGACGGGACGTGGAACCGGACAGCCTGGCCCGCGCCCCGCGCCAGGCGGCGGTCCTGGCGGCCCTGCGGGCCGCCGCCGCGGGCGGCATCGAGCGCAGCACGCTGGACGCGCCGGGCGCGGTCCTGCGTACCCTGCTCGACCGTGGCTGGGTCGAAACGATCACCGTGGACCGCGCCACCACCGACCCGCCAGCCTCGCAGTCTCCCCACCGGCTGAACCCGCACCAGCAGCAGGCCGTGGACACGGTGTCCGCCGGACTGGGTACGTTCCGCAGTTTCCTGCTGGAAGGGGTCACCGGCAGCGGCAAGACCGAGGTCTACCTGCATCTGATCGAACGGGTGCTGGCGCAGGGCGGCCAGGTGCTCGTGCTGGTGCCCGAAATCGGCCTGACCCCGCAGCTGGTCGCCCGCTTCCGGGCACGCTTTGACGTACCGCTCGCGCTGCTGCATTCCGGGCTGACCGACCGGGAACGCCTCGCTGCCTGGCTGGCGGCCCGCAGCGGGAGCGCACCCATCGTGCTGGGGACGCGTTCGGCCATCTTCACCCCGCTCGCCCGGCCCGGCCTGCTGATCGTCGACGAGGAACACGACGCCTCGCTCAAGCAGCAGGACGGCTTCCGTTACTCGGCCCGTGACCTCGCGGTGTGGCGCGCACACCAGCTGGCCGTCCCGGTGCTGCTGGGCTCGGCCACGCCATCCCTGGAATCGCTCTACAACGTGGAGCAGCGGCGCTATCAGCCGCTGCTGCTGCCGGAGCGCACCGGGCACGCGGAATTGCCGGAATACCGGCTGATCGACGTGCGTCACCTGTCGCTGGAGGATGGCCTGTCGCAGCCACTGCTGACGCGGATCGGGCAACACCTCGCCGCCGCCGGCCAGGTCCTGCTGTTCCTGAACCGGCGCGGCTTTGCCCCCACCCTGATGTGCTACGAGTGCGACTGGGTCGCGGAATGCCCGCGTTGCGACGCGCGCCTGACCTGGCACCAGAGCGACGGCCGGCTGCACTGTCATCACTGTGGCAACCAGCGCCCGGTAGACCTGCGCTGCCCGCAGTGCGGGAGCCCGGAACTGCATCCCCAGGGCCAGGGCACCGAGCGGGTGGAACAGGCCCTGGCGGCGCACTTCCCCGCTGCCGAGCGACTGCGCATCGACCGGGATACCACGCGCCGCAAGGGTGCGCTGGACCGGCTGCTGGAGCAGGCACGGACCGGCCAGCGCCAGATCCTGCTCGGCACGCAGATGCTGGCCAAGGGACACCACTTTCCCAATGTTACCCTGGTCGGCATCCTCGATGCGGACCACGGGCTGTTCAGCACGGACTTTCGCGCCAGCGAGCGCATGGCGCAGCTGATCGTGCAGGTTGCCGGACGCGCCGGGCGTCAGGACCGTCCGGGCGAGGTACTCATCCAGACCGCCCACCCGGACCATCCCCTGCTCGCCACGCTGGTCACACAGGGCTATCCGGCCTTTGCCGCGGCCGCGCTGGCCGAACGCAAGGCTGCATGCCTGCCACCCGTGACCAGCCTGGCCCTGCTGCGTGCCGAATCGACCACGGCCAGCGCCCCGATCGATTTCCTGGCAGCGGTGGCGCAGCAGATCCGGGAAACCCGCCCCGCCGGGGTCGAGGTCTGGGGTCCGGTGCCGGCCGGGATGGAACGGCGCGCCGGGCGCTGGCGCGCCCAGCTGCTGCTGCAGTCCGCGCAACGCGGTGACCTGCAGCCGCTGCTGGCCGGGCTGGTCCGTGCACTGGAACAACGTCCGGCCGCGCGCCGGGTCCGCTGGTCCGTCGACGTGGATCCCGCGGACACCTACTGATGCAGTTGCAAGATCAGCGGCGGGGCGGATAATAGCCGGTTCATTCACCGGGGGCAGAGACGATTGATGCCCCGTTGCAAACCACGCGCCGCCGCCCGCATCAACAATCGTCTCTGACCCTGTCGATCCCCTTGAAAGAACAGCTCAAAGAACTTCTCACCCACGCCCTCGCCGCACTCCAGTCCGACGGTAGCGTTCCCGCCGCTGCAGCGGTGGACATCCAGGTCGAGCGTACCCGCGACCGCACGCATGGTGACTACGCCAGCAACCTCGCCATGGCGCTGGCGAAACCGGCCCGGCGCAAGCCGCGCGAACTGGCCGGCCTGCTGGTCGGCGCCATGCCGACCGGACACGGCATCGACCGGATCGAGATCGCCGGTCCCGGCTTCATCAACTTCTACCTCGGCGCGGATGCCTGGCACGGCGTGGTGCGCAGCGCGCTGGCGCAGGGTGCCGACTTCGGGCGCAGCCGGCTCGGCGCCGGTCAGCGTGTGCAGGTGGAGTTCGTCTCCGCCAACCCGACCGGCCCGCTGCACGTGGGCCACGGCCGTGGCGCAGCCTACGGCGCGGCGGTCGCCGACCTGCTGGCCGCGGTCGGCTTCAGCGTCCACCGCGAATACTACGTCAACGACGCCGGCCGGCAGATGGACATCCTCGCGGCCAGTGTCTATCTGCGCTATCTCGAACTGTGCGGCGAGGAAGTGGTGTTCCCGGTCAACGGCTACCAGGGCGACTACGTGTGGGACATCGCCGCCACCCTGCACCGGGAGGGGGCTGACTCGCTGCGCCACCCCGCCGCGCGCGTCTTTGAACAGGTGCCAGCGGACGCGCCGGCCGGCGGCGACAAGGAATCCCACATCGACGGCCTGATCGGGCGCAGCAAGGCGCTGCTCGGCGAGCAGGCCTACCGGCGCGTGTTCGATACCGGACTGAACGCGATCCTCGAGGACATCCGCCGGGACCTGGCGGAGTTCGGCGTCACCTACGACGAGTGGTTCTCGGAACGCTCACTGAGCGAGAGCGACGCGGTAGGGCGCTGCATGGAACGGCTGCAGCTGAGCGGCCACGTCTACGCCAGGGGCGGTGCACTGTGGTTCCGCTCCACCGATTACGGCGACGAGAAGGACCGCGTGCTCGTGCGCGACAACGGCCAGACCACCTACTTCGCCTCCGACATCGCCTATCACGCCAACAAGCTGGAGCGTGGCTTCAGCCGCGTGATCGACGTCTGGGGCGCCGACCACCACGGTTACGTGCCGCGCGTGAAGGCGGCCCTGAATGCGCTCGGTGACGACCCCTCGAAACTGGACGTGCTGCTGGTGCAGTTCGCCATCCTGTACCGCGGCGGCGAGAAGGTGCAGATGTCCACGCGTTCGGGCGAGTTCGTCACCCTGCGCGAGCTGCGCCACGAGGTCGGCAACGACGCCGCGCGCTTTTTCTACGTCATGCGCAAGTGCGAACAGCACATGGACTTCGACCTCGACCTCGCGAAGGCAGAGTCGAACGACAACCCCGTGTACTACATCCAGTACGCGCACGCGCGCGTGCGCAGCGTGTTCCGCAAGCTGGCGGAAAAGGGCCTGGAATGGGACCGCGACGACGGGCTGGCCAGCCTGCACCGGCTCACCGAGCCGCACGAGGACCTCCTGCTGGTCAACCTGGCGCGTTACCCGGAGGTACTGGAATCCGCCGCGCTCAACCATGAGCCGCATCAGCTCACGCATTACCTGCGGGAACTGGCCAACGACTTCCACACCTATTACAACGCGCACAATTTCATCATCGAGGATGACTCCCTGCGCAACGCACGGCTCGCCCTGATCGAGTCGACCCGGCAGGCGCTGGAAAACGGGCTGCGCCTGCTGGGCGTGTCGGCGCCGGACAGCATGTAGGCGGGAACCGGAATGCCGCGCGACTACAAGAACCGTGCCCAACGCCGGCGCAATCGCAACACCGGCCTGTCACCGTGGCTCGGCACGATCGGGGGATTGCTGATCGGCCTGTTTGTCGCGTTCCTGGTATTCATTCGCATGCAGGCCAAACCGGTCGCACAGGTGTACGTCAAGGAAACCCTGCCGATGCCCGCGGCCCGGCCGGCGGCTGCCGGCAGCAAGGCAGCGGGTGGCAAGGACGGCAAGGCCGGAGCCGCAACCGCCGCCACGGCGGATCCCGGCAAGCCGGCCACGCCGAAACCGCGCTTCGACTTCTACACGCTGTTGCCCGAAATGGAAGCCGTGGTCCCGGAGCAGTCGATTACCGGCAAGACGGAACAGGGCGTGAAGCAGGTCGAGCAGCCCGGCACCTATTACCTGCAGGTGGGCTCGTTCCGCAACGGTGATCAGGCCGACGCGTTCAAGGCCAGGCTGGCCCTGATGGGCCTGGAAACCAGCATCCAGAAGGTCACCATCGACAACAACAGCACCTGGCACCGCGTCCGGGTCGGACCGTTCAGTGATCTCGATGCCCTGAACAAGGCCCGCCGGACGCTCAGCCAGCGTCACATCGACAGTGCGCTGGTGCGGATGAAACCGTAAGCAACAGGGGACCGGCCCGCTGCCGGGTGGATTTCAGGGCTTCCGGTTCAGCAGCGCGGCGAGGCCGGCCAGGGCCTTGTGAGACACCCGGGCCGTGCTGGCATCGTCCCCGCCGGCGGGGACCTGCCCGGCCTCCAGGTAGCGCGCGTGTTCGTTGTCGTGGCAATACAGGCACAGCAGCTCCCAGTTGCTGCCGTCCGGCGGGTTGTTGTCATGGTTGTGGTCGCGATGATGCACCGTCAGTTCGTGCAGGTTGGCGCGGGTGAACTCGCGCCCGCAGCGCCCGCAGACCCAGGGGTACAGCTTCAGCGCCTGTTCGCGATACCCCTGCTCGCGGCGGGCACGGCTGTGCTGTGCGGCGGCGACCACCGCATCGAGCCGGTCGTCCTGCTTGCCATCACCGCTCGCCATGGTGTTGCCCTCCTGCCGGGACGGGTCCGTCGCCCGTAACAAGGGGTCGGATACATTTTCCGGTCGGAAAATGTATCCCGGAAAATGTATCCGACCCCATTTTCTTGCCGATCCGATCGATCATGGTGCTGCACACACGCTTACGGCAATGGCGCCGGGT